>CAZBET010000030.1:0-11740 GCA_964490995.1 uncultured Dehalococcoidia bacterium | reverse complement strand
AAGCGGCCACCAAGACCAACGACATAGCCGGTGATGGCACGACGACCGCCGTGGTCCTGGCGCAGGCCATGCTGCACGAGGGCATGAAGAACGTCGCCGCCGGGGCCAACCCGATGGCCCTGAAGAGGGGCATCGAGAAAGCTGTAGCTGCGGCTGTCGAAGAGATCAAGAAGCTGGCAACCCCGGTGACAGGGAAAGAGCAGATCGCCCAGGTAGCCGGCCTGTCCGCTCACGATGACGAGATTGGCAGTCTCATTGCCGATGTCATGGAGAAGGTGGGCAAGGACGGCGTGATCACGGTAGAGGAATCAAAGGGGATCAAGTTCGAGACGGAGTATGTGGAAGGGATGCAATTCGACCGCGGCTACATAAGCCCCTATTTCATCACCAACGCGGAGCGAATGGAAGCCGTGCTCGAGGACCCCTACATTCTGATTACAGACAAGAAGATCTCGGCCGTCGCCGACATACTTCCTTTGCTGGAGAAGCTGCTTCAGGTGTCGAAGACCCTCCTCATCATTTCCGAGGATGTTGACGGCGAGGCGCTGGCCACCCTGGTCGTCAACAAGCTCCGAGGAACCATAAGCTGCCTCGCGGTCAAGGCCCCCGGATTCGGCGACCGCCGAAAGGCTATGCTCGAGGACGTTGCCATCCTTACCGGCGGCACCGTTATCAGTGAGGAGATCGGCAGGAAGCTCGATTCGGCCGCAATCGCTGACCTCGGTCGTGCCCGCAAGGTGGTGTCCAACAAGGACGATACCACGATTGTCGAGGGCAAGGGCTCGGACAAAGACATCCAGGCCCGAATCAAGCAGATCAAGGCCCAGATTGACGAGACCACCTCTGATTTCGACAAGGAGAAACTTCAGGAGAGGCTGGCGCGACTGGCAGGCGGCGTGGCAGTCATCAAGGTCGGTGCCGCCACCGAAGTCGAGCTCAAGGAGAAGAAGCACCGCGTCGAGGATGCTCTCTCGGCCACCCGTGCCGCTGTCGACGAGGGGATTGTCCCCGGCGGCGGCGTTGCTCTGATAAGCATCATCGCCACCTTGGACAAAGTCAAGGCGGAGGGCGATGAGGCAACGGGGGTGAACATCGTTAAGCACTCTCTTGAGGAGCCGCTGCGCCAGATCGCAATCAACGCCGGCAAAGAGGGATCAGTGGCGGTCGACCACGTCAAGAAGGCCAAGAAAGGCATCGGCTATGATGCCGAGAAGGATGAATACGTGAACATGGTGGAGCGGGGCATAATCGACCCTGCCAAAGTCACTCGCGCCGGTCTGGAGAACGCCGCGAGCGTCGCCGCCATGGTCCTGACCACAGAGTCCCTCGTGACCGACATCCCCGAGAAAGAGAAGGCGCCACCGATGCCGCCAGGAGGCGGCGGCATGGAGGGAATGTACTAGACATCGGCAGAGCCCTGAATTGCAGTGAAGTAGCTGCGGCTGCGGCCGCAGCTACTTCTTTTGCCTGAGCCTATAGCCTCAGCAGCTTCTCGAGGCGGCTTTCTTCGCAGGATGGCCCGACCACAGCCAGACAAAGCTTCCCAGTATTGAACAGGTCCCGCGCCACGCGCTGCACGTCCGGAGCTGTGACGCCGTCCAGTGTGGAAACCACCTCGTCCACAGTCAGGATCTTCGCTGTCAGCAACTCCTGTCCCGCAATCCATCCAGCCACGCTGCGCGTGTCTTCCATTCTGAGCAAGAGCCGGCCTTTGCCCATTTCCTTGGCTTTGGCGAGTTCGGCCTCTGAGACCTGAACGTCCTTGAGCTTCGCCATCTCCGCAAGTATAGCCTGGATAGCTTCCTCTAGCCTCTTCGGGTCAACTCCCGACCAGACATTGACAGACCCCGAATCATGATAGTGGCTGACCTGGCTGTGCACATCGTAGGCAAGACCCTGCCGTTCACGGATTTCCTGGAAGAGGCGGCTGCTCATACCCTCCCCCAGGAC
Source organism: uncultured Dehalococcoidia bacterium (assembly GCA_964490995.1). Lineage (GTDB taxonomy): Bacteria > Chloroflexota > Dehalococcoidia > SZUA-161 > SZUA-161 > CAZBET01. Next base: position 9,790 of record CAZBET010000030.1, on the reverse strand, counting down.
CAAGTTGAGCACGTCAAGCGCGAAGCGGTCGGGGTGAGTATTGCCTAGCCCCCGCACCGCCAGGCACAACTGCACCTGCTCTGTTTGCCTTTGCTCCACAACCAGGCGGGGAGCATTTTGACTGTCGTTGGCAGGGAACCATCGACCGGCGGCCCCATCAGGCCAGTCCCGCAAGACTTCGGCGACCGCATCAACAACCTCATCGTCACCGATGTCCCCGGCTACTCCGACCACGGTATTGCCAGGCAGATAGTGCCGCGATAGGAACCCAACGATCGTCCCACGGTCAATGGCGGCAACCGTTTCCTTGGTGCCAGCGACATCCCGTCCCAGCGGCTGGTTGGGCCATATCACTTCGTCCACCAGGGTGTCGACCCTGCTCTGTGGGGAATCCATGCACGAATTCAGTTCTTCAATGATGACTTTGCGCTCATTACCCATCTCCACAGGGTCGAACTTGGAGTTGCGCAGCATGTCCACGAGCAGGTCCAACGCAAGCGTGAAATGAGACCGGGCGACCTTCGCCCAGTACACAGTCAGCTCTTTGTCGGTTGCCCCGTTGAGTACACCGCCAACGCCATCGATGGCCTCGGAGATTTCCTTCGCTGTTGGCCGCCGCTGCGTGCCCTTGAAGCAAAGATGCTCCACGAAATGCGACACGCCTGCTTCCTCACCAGCTTCATACCGTGACCCCGCACCGACGAAGATGCAGACGCACACCGAGCGCGTATGAGGCATGAAACTGGTGACGACGCGTAACCCGTTGCCCAGTACCGTCTTCTTGTACACAGAAGCTCCGTGAAGATACCAACAGGCTGTCGCCCCCGCCCTGCAATCGCCGCCCCGATAATCAGGAACAGCCGCGAACGACGCGCCCCGTGGCCGCTGCCAGAGGCCACCAGCGCCACCACGCCGTGACCTCAGGATGGCAAGACGGACTTCGCCATCCCCCAAAAGGCGCTACGCAGCGCCCCGTGCCCCAGGGCGCCCAGGAAGGTATCCACATGCCAGTCAAATGAGAAGCCCGGAGACTCGAGCAACTTCTCGTGAATGTTGTTCGAGCGAATGACATCGAATATGCGTTCGATCTGGCCGTCGCTCAGCTTCTCATACAGTCTCCGGGCGAGGTAGCCTATGCGCAGCTCGCGGGCCAGCGCCTTTCGCCACCTTCGTTCGTAATTGGCCAGCCGCCTTGCCGACAGGTCGTCGGCATCCATGGCCTCGTGCAGTGTGTCAGCAGCCAGATCCGCACACAGAAGCCCATAGTAGATGCCGCCCCCCGTCGTGGGTTTGACCTGGCCTGCCGCGTCACCAACCACCACCATCCTATCACTGAAGGTACTCGGCAAGGGAAGCAGGGGAATCGTGCCAAGACTGCACTCAACATCGGCAGAAGCTATCTTGCCCTCAGCAGCAAGCCTCGCCTGAAAACCCTTCAGACAAGTGCCTGGATTACGCCGCGCAAGGAGTCCCGCAAGTCCCTTGCCGGGCGAGGTCGGCACGAGCCACGCGAAGAAGCCAGGGGCAATGCTCTGCCCCAGATAGACCTCGACCTCCTCCACCCCCGTGACGGCCACCTCCGCCTGCGCCCCAAAGACGAAATCGCCGATCCTGCCCAGCCCCAGCCTCCTGGTCAATGAACCTCCGAATCCGCAGCCCAATACCGCTGCCCTTCCTTCGAAGTCCACCGTTCCGCACCCATACTGCACCTTTGCCCTGACGCAATGATCGGCCAGAGCGATATCATCCACACGGGCCGAGAGGAGATACTCCACGCCGGCATCCCGCGCCCTGCTAGCGAGAGCCTCATCAAAATGCTCCCGATCGACCACGTAAGCCTGCACGCTGTCCTTGTGCACCCAAAGCAGCTTCCCGGCCGGGGAGAAGATCTTCGCGGAACTCGCTTCCCTCAGAACGGCATTCCGGGCGATGGGGAATCGCTCCAGGCACTCTGCGCCTATGATGCCAGTGCAGCATACGCCATCTCCCACCTTCGCCCGTCGTTCAAAGACGACCACCCTGTGTCCCAGCTTCGCCAAGCGGTAGGCGGCGTAGCTGCCAGCGGGCCCGGCCCCCACAATTAGTGCGTCGTACAGCTCACCCAAGACCAGCCAGTCCCATTGACGTGATGTCGGAAGTCGAGCTTATGTTAGCACCAATCTGGCCCCCACTCAAGGCAACACGCACCACATTCGGGCCAGTCCCAACACTTGCCTCCACTTTCCAAGCCCGCTATACTTAGCAGCAGTTACTTGAGGGAGTGAAGCGATGCCGCCCTATGCTTTCTTTCAGAACAAGTTCGTGCCGCTTTCGCAAGCCAAGATAGGTATTCTCACCCACGCCTTCCACTACGGTACCGCGTGCTTTGAAGGAATACGTGCCAACTGGAACGCCGAGCGAAAGCAACTCTACCTCTTCCGCTGCCGGGAACACTATCAGCGGCTGCTCAACAGTTGCCGGTTGCTCAACATGCACCCACCCCAATCCGCGGACCAGCTTTGCCAGCTTACAGTCGAACTCGTCCGGAAGTCGGGATACAAAGAGGATGTCTACATACGACCCGTCGCCTACAAGAGCTCTGAGCTCCTCGGCGTGAAGCTCCACGACCTCGAAGACAGCCTGCTGGTCGCCGTCACAACGTTCGGCCCCTATCTGGATGCCAGCAAAGGCATACGGTGCTGCGTCTCATCCTGGCGAAGGATCGACGACAACATGATACCGCCTCGGGGCAAGATAACCGGGCTGTACGTAAACAACGCGTTCGCCAAGACCGAGGCCATACACAACGGCTTCGACGAGGCCATTATGTTGACCTCGGAGGGCTATGTGTCCGAAGGCAGCGGCGAGAATATCTTCCTTGTGGTCGGCGGCCAATTGGTCACTCCATCCAGCAATGACAAGATACTCCTGGGAATCACCCGGGACACCGTCATGCAGCTCGCCAAGAGGGAGCTGAGCATAGAAACCATCGAGAGGCACGTCGACCGCAGTGAGCTGTACATGGCCGATGAGTGCTTCATGACGGGCACGGCAGCGCATGTGACTCCAGTAGTGGAGATCGACCACCGCAAGATTGGGCAGGGCACCGTGGGCAGCCTTACCCGCAAGCTGCAGGAACTCTATTTCGGCGTTGAGTGCGGCAGGAACAAGAAGTATCTCCAATGGTGCATGCCCGTCTACCCGAAGACGCGCAAGGCCTGAAGAGCCCGTCACCGACAGCCTGGTTCGGTCGCCCGAGGCAGACCCGTGTCGGGATAGTTCTCCGTAAGGCTGGGAGTCTGGAATTCTGCAATGACCGCCCCAAGCATATCCGACGTAGAGCTTTCGCTCACAGTCCCCACCTACAACGAAAGAGAGAACATCGTTCCTCTCGTACAGAGGGTACACAGAGCCCTTTCCCAATACCGCTACGAACTCATCGTGGTTGACGACAACAGCCCCGACGGGACCGCAGAGCTGGCGAAGAGCCTTTCCGCAGAGTATCCGCTGCAGGTGATAGTGCGCACGAGCGAGCGCGGGCTGGCTTCAGCGGTGGTCGCAGGATTTGGCCGAGCCCGGGGGGAAGTCCTGGGAGTGCTGGACGCTGACCTGCAGCATCCACCGGAGGAGATCACAGCTCTGCTGCAGACCATAAGGAGAGGCGCCGACATAGCCATCGCGAGCCGCTACGTCCCAGGCGGCGGCATCGAGGGCTGGAGCACCCGCAGGAGGATCATCTCGAGAACAGCGAAGATACCGGCCACCCTGCTCCTGTCCCGGGCCAGGAAGATCAAAGACCCGCTCTCTGGGTTCTTCCTGTTCAAGAAGAAGGTGATAGATGGTGCGGTGCTCAGCCCGACCGGCTACAAGATTCTACTCGAGGTTCTGGTCAAAGGGAATGCGAGTCAGGTAACCGAGGTTCCCTACGTCTTCAAGGAGAGGGAAAGGGGGAAGAGCAATCTCACCTACAAAGAGCAGGTGAACTACCTCAAGCATCTTGCCCGCCTGGGATGGTATGACGGCGGCATAAAGCTATTCTTAAGATTCTGCGTCGTAGGAGCGAGCGGCACTGTCGTATACTTCGGCCTTTTGTCACTATTCACCGAAGTAGCTGGCCTGTTCTATGCCCTATCCGCGGCTCTTGCCTACGAAATCTCGATCATCAACAATTTCACCTGGAACGAATTGTGGACCTTCCGTGAAAGGCGCTCTTCAGCCGAAGGCACAGTCCTTACCCGTGCGCTCAGGTTCAACCTAGTCAGCCTGGTGGGCTGGGCCATACACGAGGCGGTGCTCGTCCTCTTCACAGAGGTCGCGGGCTTGCACTATATTGCGTCGGCTGCAATCGCCATAGCCGTCGCCATGCTGTGGAACTTCTTCGCCAACGTGCGATGGACGTGGCGCAAGAGCCAGGCCACTGGACAAACGTCTGAAGCCGGAGGGAAGGAGCATCCATGACTCTAGACTACTTCATGCTCGTCTTCACATCGGCCGTAGGAGTCATCCAGATAGCCGCGGTCCACGCCAAACTGCCGGGCCTCTGGTTCTTCAAACACCCCGGGGCACAGTATGTATTCGGCATCCTGGCTATCATCGGTGCTTTCGGCTGGTTCTTCACCACCGAGGAGCGCAATGTGCGGCCCGTAGTGGAGGGAACGCAGCAGCTTGGATTGTTCCTGGCGGGCATACTGGCAGCCTACCTGGTCACTGCCATTCTGGCGTCCTTCATCCAGGCGAGGGTCACTACAAGACCGGAACACCCCGTTGAAGGCAAACAACGAGATATCGGAATGGAGACCCTGAAGACCACGACCCTTCTCGGGGGCATCCTCAGCAGTCTGAGGAAAGAGAGAAAGGACAAACCTTGATGCCGCCACTTTCGGGCTGGACGATATGGATAACCGGCTTCGTGGGCAAGGTGCCCGCGCTCGACCAAGTGATGAGGTTGCTTGTGAGCGACTTCTTCACCCCGGTCGCCATGTGCCTCATCATGCTTGCACTCTGGGTAGGACACCCCGATCGCGTCCGAAGAGAACACCTTCAGAGAGCAGTCATGAATGCCTCTGTCGGCATAGGCATCTCCACCCTCATCGTGCGGATTATCAACGTTCACCATTTCTGGCCGCGTCCTTTCCTGGTCGATGACATCGCTGTGAGAGAGAGCGCAGCCCACGCCGCCCAAGCCATTTTCTATCTCCCACCGGATCCCACCTTCCCCAGCAACGCCGCGGCAATATCGTTCGCTGCTGCGACTGGAGTCTGGCTGGGAAATCGAACGGCAGGTGCCATCATCTATATCCTGGCCTTCCTGTGGGTCTTCGCCAGGTTCTATGCGGGTATTCACTTCTTCGTTGACATAGCCGCCGGAGCCATGGTCGGGGTGCTCACAACCCTCCTGATAGCCAAGGTCTTCATGCCCCGAACGGAGCCAGCTCCATCCCTATTTCTCAGGCTGGCGAGGATGCTATACATTGCGTGATGCGTCCCACTCTTCTGTTGCCCTAAGCTTGGCCCGTTCAGCAAAGGATGTGGCCTTTCGGTACTTCGCGCGGCATCTGTCGCTGCTTCGCTCCAGCCCGCACAGGTTGCACGCGGCTCCGCTGCAATCCGGCGTCTGCTGACCCAGCTTGCTCCGTTCGTACTCAGCCCTGAGAAACGCGGTGGAAACCCCTGTATCCATATGGGCCCAGGGCAGCACCTCATCAGCGGACCGCTCGCGGCAGGCGTAGAACCTGGGGTCGAGGCCGCATTCCTCAAAGGCCCGCTGCCATCTTTCGTACCTGTAGTGCTCACTCCAAGCGTCGAACTTGCACCCTGCTCGCCAGGCAGACTCGATCACCCTCGCGAGCCGCCTATCGCCGCGGGACAGCACGCCTTCGAGCAAGCTCACCGTCGGGTCCTGCCACGAGACATGGATTCCCGTCTTTCTCAGGCCCGCCGCCAGGAGCTGCTGCTTCCCAGCCAACTCCTCCTCGGAGGCCTGGGCTACCCACTGAAAAGGAGTGTGGGGCTTTGGCACAAACGTCGAGGCGCTGACTCTGACACCGATTTTGCCTTTGCCAACACTCCTTATCTTGCGCACGAGGCGGACTGTGCTCTCGATATCAGCGTAGGTCTCGGTAGGCAAGCCGATCATGAAATAGAGCTTGACACTTCTCCAGCCCCGCTGCCACGCTGTCTCGACAGTCTCCAGTATGTCTTCTTCGGATATTCCCTTGTTGATGACCTGTCGCAGCCTCTCCGTCCCGGCCTCAGGTGCAAAGGTCAAACCGGCCTTCTTCCCGTCGCTGAAGGAATCGAGCAGCGCGACCGAGAGGCAGTCAAGACGGAGGCTCGGAAGCGACAGAACCAGATGGTCTCCTCTGTATTTTGCCGACAAAGCGCCAACCAGAGTCTCGATGCCCGGGTAGTCGCTGGTGCTCAACGAAAGCAGCGAGATCTCGTCGTAGCCACAGTTCTTCACCAATTCCCCGACCGCGTCGATGACTTCCTGCTGAGTGCGCTCCCTCACGGGGCGGTAGATCACGCCTGCCTGACAGAAGCGGCATCCGTGCGGGCACCCCCGCTGTATTTCGACAGCGGCCCGGTCATGCACCACCTGAAGGTATGGAACAATTGGCCGCGTCAGTGCAGGCGGCAGCTTCTCCACCACCAGTCGCTCTATTACAGGCTTGGCCGCGGCAACCAGCGGCTTCATCGAAGCGAGCGTGCCGTCGGAGTTGTAGCTGCACTCGTAGAAGCCCGGTACATAGATCCCGCGGAGCTGAGCCAACTCCTGTAACAACTCCCGCTTGCGCCCGCCACCCTCCTTCTTCCACTTCCGAAATATGGCCAGGAAGTCAACGAGCACCTCCTCCGCCTCCCCGACGACGAACAGGTCGACGAACTCCGCCACCGGCTCCGCGTTGAGCGCACAGCTCCCGCCGGCGATGACCAGAGGCAGGGAGTCTCCCCGTTCAGCAGCCCGCAGCGGCAGGCCGGCGAGATCGAGCAGATTGAGCATATTGGTGTAGGTCAACTCATAGCCCAGGGAGAAGCCGAAGACGTCGAAGTGCTTCACCGGGCGTCTTGATTCCAGCGTGAATAGAGGAATACCCGCATCCCGCATCTCCGCTTCCATGTCCGCCCAGGGAGCAAAGACACGCTCTGCAAGAACGCCCTTCTGCTGGTTCAACAGGTCGTAGATGATCGCCAGCCCCAGATTCGACATGCCGATCTCGTAGAGGTCTGGATAAGAGACCGCCACCCTTATCTCGGTCGCATCCCAGTCCTTCACCACGCTGTTCCACTCCCCTCCCGTGTAGCGGGCGGCCTTGGTTACCCTGGGCAAAACACTGTGCAAGTTACCCATCTGCGGTCCCAACCTAACGCCGGCGGCCTCCCCCCAGCACCCACCATTATAGCTTCGGCGTTCAGGGCGGGCAAACCACCGAGCGACCAAGCTTGACTTGCCAATCCCAAGGCCTTAGTCTAGGCTCACAATGAGCCGTGAACAGCCGGAGGAGCCCTCACACAGTGAGGCGGACACCGTTGGTACAGGCCGATCGGACAAACAGGAGGCCACACAAGAGAGGCCCCGGCTCTCACTCAAGAAGCGACTCGCCTACGTAGCTCTGCTGGTAGTCGGCGCTCTGGCGATGATCCTGGTGGGCATACTTGTCCAGAAGCCAACGAACCCACAGGAGTACCTCACCACCTCAGGCTATGCCGGCGTCTTCGTGATGGCAGTCATCGGCAGCGCATCCCCAATTTGGCCCCTGCCCGGCTCATGGGCAGCGTTCATTGCTGCCGGGCTGGGATTGAACCCGTGGCTTCTGGGCCTGGCGGCCGGGCTCGGCGAGCCCGTCGGCGAGCTCTCCGGCTACACCACGGGCTATGGCGGCCAGATAGCTCTGCGGAGGTTCAAGAGATACAACCAGATTGAGAACTGGATGCGGAGACACGGCGGCCTCACCATATTCATCGTCTCGGCAATTCCCAACTTCTTCATCAAGGCGGCCACCATCGCAGCAGGCGCTCTTGGATACCCCTTATGGAGGTTCTTCATCTTCTGCTGGGCGGGGAAGACGATCAAGTCACTGGGATTCGCCTTCGCCGGCGCCGGCTTCTTCACAGCGATCAAGGAACTCGTCCAGCGCGTTTTCTGAGCCAGCGCGAGCCCATGACGCCCATCTCCGGTCCCCCGAGCGGCGGCATCGTGTAGGATTCGGTAGCTAGAGTTAGGTTGACAAGAGACCCAGGGTGTGATATCTTTCCATTGTGAAACTATTGCACGGTGAAACATAATGGCGGGCAGCAGCCAGCAGACAGCTAGAGTCCCTCCACAGACTGAGCCTGAGCAGGTCGCTGACTTCGTGAACTACCTTGTCCAGGTGCTCGGCAAAATCACCGAGCCTCCGGCTGAGGTAGTCAGTGTATTGCTGAGCCAACTGGATGAGACACGCGCCGAAGACAAGCCACGCCACATCGCCAAACCCCCTGCCTTCTACCGCATGAGCTGTATTCTCTATCGAAATCCCAACCCGACGATGGGCGAGTTAAGCCATGCGCTCTCAGTGCCGCTTCCCACCGCCACCAGAATGGCAAACTGGTGGGTCGACAACGGCTACGCCCAGCGCTTGCCCGATGCCAGCGACCGCCGGGTGGTTAGAGTCGCTCTGACCGATGAGGGCCGGCGCGTTTACGAGGTCCTTCAGGGCCTAATAGGGCGCGGTGTTCAGAAGGTTCTGGCTTGCCTCACTCCCCGGGAACGCGCTACCCTGCTCGGCTATCTTGCCAAGATAGCGGCCGCCCTTAAGGAGGATGCAGGATAGGATGAAGCAGAATCAGTTTGGCCACGCCGCGGGGGAATTGCCGGGGGCATCCCCGCCCGTCGTGCTGGAAGCTCGAGACGTCTGGAAGATCTATGGCACGAAGATCCAGGTTGAGGTCCTGCGGGAGATCTCCGTCGCCATCGGCCCGAGCGAATTCGTCGCCATCACGGGTCCGAGTGGCAGCGGTAAGTCAACGCTTATGCACGTGATGGGGTGTCTCCAGAGCCCGACCAGGGGCCAGGTATTGCTCGAAGGTGTGAATGTCGCCGAGCACTCAGGAGACGAACTCGCCGACATACGGGGCAAGAAGATAGGCTTCGTTTTTCAGCAGTTCAACCTGCTGCCCCGCAAGACCGCGCAGAAGAACGTGGAGCTCCCGCTGGTCTTCCAGGGGGTAGGTGCAGCGGAGCGAGCCCGGAGGGCAGCCGAGCTGCTGGACCGCGTGGGCCTGGGGCACAGGTTGCACCATACACCCGCACAGATGAGCGGCGGCGAACAGCAGAGGGTAGCGATCGCACGCGCACTCGTCGGCGACCCGACTATCATCTTCGCCGACGAGCCAACGGGTAATGTGGACAGCAAGACCAGCCAGGAGATAATGTCCATCCTGAAGAAACTGAACGATGAAGGAAGAACGCTGATTGTGGTGACACACGACCCAGAAGTCGCGACCTGGGCGCGTAGAACGATTCGCCTACGAGATGGGAGGGTAATCGCCGATGAAAGCTAGACTAGCACTAGTCCTGACCCTGGTCACACTGCTCACGCTCATGGTCCCGTGGGGGCAGGCATTCGGCCAGCAAGCGTGGCTGGAAATCGCTGAAATAAGCTATCCGAGCCTGGTCTTCGACGGAGAGCGGGTGCCGGTTGATGTGCAGATTTACAACGCGGGAGATGCCCCGGCACAGAAGGTAAGCCTGCGTTCCGCTACAGGTGAGAAGAGAGAGATCGGGAACATCGGCAACACCACAGTTCCTGGAGCCGGCGTGACCTCCACA
>CAZBET010000029.1:0-12382 GCA_964490995.1 uncultured Dehalococcoidia bacterium | reverse complement strand
AGGTCAGGGAAGACCGTTCGCCTGGAAATGCCGACTCTCCTAAGCTCCTCCCGTATGACGCCCTTTCTACTGGCTGGAACCAAGTACCTCCACACGTGGGTCTGGTCCACGACCCTCTCGAGTGGAGTCTTGTCGGCGTGATGGATTGTGAACACGCCTAGCTGCGCTTGCATGCGCCTGGTGGTGCGCACGCTGATCCCCGCAGCAGGGGGCAGGCCCTGTCGCACCGTCCGCCGCCTGGAGGGTACCACCTGCCGCAGCCTAGACGGCAAATAGTTCAAGAGGGCCTCGTTGTCTGGCAGCGAAAACTCCGCCGAGTCTTCCGTGAACATGGGGAGCGACAGGCTATTTGGCGGCCAGTGGATTGTGAGTTCATTGAGCCGGCCAGGTAGCAGGCACCACAGCACCCCGTCGCTCCTCTGCCCTTTGTCCGGGGGGTCGGGACACACCGCGAAGAACAGGCCCACGAGAGGGCTTTCACTCCAGTCCAGCAGCCGCGAGGGCAGGCCGTGGTGCCGCATCAGGAACATCCACTCCCACTCGCTGCTCGGAACCCAACTCACAAACTCATGCGCATTCTGCTTGAATAGGTTCATCATGTGAACCTCGTCCACAATCCTGAAGCCCCGCAGGTGAAAGGTTGGAATCAGCTTGTAGCTCGCGTCTTCCAGGCCCCTGAACCATACTGCGGGCGCGGGACAACCCGCCCCTTCCGCGCTGCTAGAGAGCTGTCGCTCGTCATCCTCAAGATGGCGCATAAGGTCCGCCACATCGGTTAGAGTCCTGTCGCTGAAGCGGTACGCCACAATGTCCCCCAATCGCATCAGAAGGGCGAGGAGAGCGGCGCGGTTGCCATGGTCGACTTGGTCGAGGAAAGTATACGGGCATGGGCAAACAGTGTCAACTGCACGCCCGCGACTCTGGCCGCCCTGAAGCACGGTTTGGGCAAGCCGGGGGCTGGGCCCAGCCCACAGTCAGGGCTTGTGAGTCGCTCCGGGCGACGTGGTGCCGAAGCAGTCGTGCCTCGTGCGGGCCAGCCGATACACCCACCGATTGCTTCGCCTGGCCCCTGTCGAGGGGCTCGCCTCGCAGGGATGTCCGGAGTCTGCACCTCGAGCGAGTCGGCGTTGCCTGGTGTGCCCGTCGGCGTTGACAGGCACAAACCTCAGTGCTAGACCCGGCCCACGCCGGAATCACGACACAGGAGGACGGCCATGCTGGCCAAAGTCGTCCCGCTCTTTCTCTTTCTCGTTCTCGCTCTTCTCCTGCCAGTTGCATGCAGCACCACACCGGCCAGCACGGCGGACCCGATCAAGCTGGTGCCGCACGAAGTCAATATCATGGGATACGTTGACGTAGGCAAGGGCCTGACCGATGAGGTACTCCCTCGAACCTACGCTCTGCTGCCAAGAGACCCGGATGACCCTCAGACTCTGGACGCCGCCCTGGACGAAATCGCTGTGCAAGTGGGGCTCGAAGTCGAGCGCTTCCGCGAATGCTGGTTCTTCGGCGACGCCTCGGACATGGCCAAGAGGGGCGGCTACTTCGGGATCATTGTGAAGGGCGACTTCACAGCAATCGAATTGCTGGACCCCATCGGGGTCGCTGTCGGAGAGCATTTGAAACCAATCAGCTATGGGGGGCACACAATACATACATTCGGCACAGAGGAGTGGGGCATCAGTCTGCTGGACAACGACACGTTCGTCGCGGGCGGAATGGCGCTCGTCAAAGATGTCATCTCCATCGAGGAGGGCCACAAGGCTGGCCTGAGTGGGAAGTTGCTCGACGAATACAGTGGGCTCGGCAATGGCCTTTTCAGGGTTGCGTCAATCGTGCCCGAAGGGCTGCGAGGCGGCGTGAAAGAACACCTGGAAAAGCTAGTGCCGCTGCCGCTCGACGTGTCGGCGATTGCCGACATGGAGACCGCCGGCGTGATCCTGAACCTGGAAGCTCAATCACTTACCGTAGACTCCAAGTTCTGCTTCACGAACGATGACTCGGCGGAGGACGCCGAGCTTCTGCTCAAGTCCGTGGGCGCATTCGTGCGCCTGCTAGAGTTGCCGACACCGGTCGAGGAGTTGGGCAAGCTTCTTGAAGGTATCCAAGTGAGCAGAAGTGGTCCGTGCGTCGAGGCCACGCTGCAGGTGCCCACATCTGAGATCGAGAAACTGCTTCCCAAGTAGGCGGGGCATCCACCGGGGTCTGTCTCGAAGACTGTGGTAGGTCGGAGCACGTGCTGAAGGCTGCCCGCGACGCGTGGGTCCGATACACCCTCACCGGGTTGGCCCAGGCGACGGTTCAGTCGCAAGCCTCACACCAAGCGACGAACGGGCGGCGGCTAGACGTTGAACAAGATGGTCACTACGTCCCCATCCTGAACCACGTAGGTCTTGCCTTCCACACGCAGCAGTCCCTGTCGGCGCGCCTCAGCCATGCTGCCGCACTTGGCCAGGTCGTTGAAGGCGACGACCTCCGCCCTGATGAAGCCGCGCTCCATGTCGGTGTGTATCTTCCCCGCCGCCTTCTGCGCCGTGGTGTTCCGCCGGACGGTCCACGCCTTCACTTCATCCGAGGCGGTCGTGAAGAACGACATCAGCCCCAGCAGCCCGTACGATAGACGGATCATGCGGCCCAGTCCCGATTCGCCCATGCCTAGAGAGGAGCGGAACTCCTGGGCCTCGACATCGCTGAGCTGTGTCAACTCCATCTCAAGTTGGCCGCACAGGGCGGCCACATCGCATCCCTGCCTCCGGTAGCGGCCACCGAATCTGCCTTCCAGAGAGCTCGCTTCGGGGAGCTGGGCTTCGCCTATGTTCAGCAGAAGCAGCATGGGCTTCGCTGTAAGGAACTGGAAGTTCTCGATCGCCTTTAGCTCCTGCTCGGACAGCTCCTGTTCCCGCACCGGCGCGTCGCTTTCCAGGGCCGACTTGATCTTGGTCAGCAGGCTCTGCTCCCGCAGAATCGGATCCCTTTCTTGAGGCTTGGCCCCTTTCAGTGAGTCCTTGAGCCGCTCCAGCCTCCTCTCGATGATGGCAAGGTCCGAAAACGTGAGCTCGAGGTTGATGGCAGCGATGTCCCGCTCCGCGTCCACGCTGCCCTCCGAATGGGGTATCCGTTCATCCTCGAAGGCCCGAACCACGTGCGCCAGGGCGTCCACCTTGCTAAGGTAGGCCAGGAACTGCCCGCTCGGCCCCTCGCCTTTCCCCAGCCCTTTCGCGGGCACAGCAACGTCGATATAGGTCACCTCAGCGGGAACAGTGCGCTTCGGCTTGAGGAGCTCGGTTAGCTTGTCGAGCCTCGGGTCGGGCACTTTCACCACGCCGATGTTGGGGGTGAGAGCGGGTGAGGAGTAGGCGCCTGTCTGGGCCTGGCCCCTGGTAAGGGCATTGAACACTGTCGTCTTCCCGCTCTTGGGAAGGCCAATAACGCCGATTTCCATGCCGCAGACTCCTTTCGAGCTGGAGCGGCCAGGCGAGCGGCTCAGGAAGGCTCGCTGATCTCCAACCGAACCTGCTTTTCAGACCGCCCTGACTTGATGCTATAATTATACGCCAGTCGGTCCACGGTGTCGGCATGACACCTCGTCATCGACTGGAGGTTGGAGACGGGCTTGTTTTACATCATGTACGGTGAGGATGATTTCTCTCTGAGAGAGGCCCTGGCGGAGATCAAGAAGCGGCTGGGAGATGAGGCTACGCTGGCCACCAGCACCTCGGTGTTCCGGGGCGAAGGTTTGACGCCCGACCAGCTTGCCGCCGCCTGTAACACCATCCCCTTTCTGGCCCCATACCGTCTTGTAATAGTCGAGGGCTTGCTGGGACTTTTCGAGCAGCAAGACAGGACAAAGCGAGGGCCCAAGGCGAAGACCCCCGCCTGGGGCTCGCTCAGGGATTGCGTCAAACGTATGCCGGACACCACGGTGCTGGTGCTCGTGGACGGCAAGCTCACCAAGAGCAACCCCCTGCTGGGTCAGGTTCGGCCAAACGCGGAGGTCAGGGAATTCCTGCCGCTGCGTGGGAACAACCTCAGAGACTGGATGCGAGAGAGGGCCCAAGAGCGCGGCGTCAGCCTCTCATCAGGTGCTATGCGTCGGCTGGACGCCCTTGTTGGCGGCAACCTCTGGGCCCTCTCCAGTGAAATCGACAAGCTCTCCCTCTATGCGCTGGGGAGGACCATTGAAGAAGAGGATGTGGAAGCGGTGGTTACTGAGGCTCGCGAATTCACAGTGTTCAATTTGGTGGATGCGATTCTGGCACGCAACCCCACCGAAGCGATGAAGCTCCTCCATAGGCTCCAGGATGAAGGTGCAGTTCCTCCATACGTCCTGTTCATGATAACCCGACAGTTCCGCCTGGTCATGCAGGCCAAGGACCTCGTTCAGCAGCAGCGCAAACGTGATGAGATCAAAACCATCCTGGGCATCCCGAAGGATTTCCTCCTACAGAAGGTACTGGCGCAGGCCAGGGCACGCACGATGCCTGAGCTGGAGGAGGTATACCGCGGATTGCTTGACACCGACATCTCCATCAAGACGGGCAGGTTGAAAGGTGGGCGAGGAGACAAAGGCGAGCTTGCCCTCGACCTGCTGATCACCGAACTCTGCGTCGAGGCTTCGTAGCGAAGTGGGCGTGAGACGCGTAGCGCGTAGGGTGGGTGGAGTGAAACGAAACCCACCACCTCGAACCCCGAGCCAGGTGATCGTGGGCTTCCCGTGGGATTGCCGAGCTGGCTCAGCGCAGGTCCACCGCCCAATACCGCCCCGCCTTGAGCTCAGTCATGAGTTCCTCGAGGGTGCTGATCTCCCTCTCGAACTCGGTGGCACAAGTTGGAATATCCGCAAAGGAATGGGCGTCGCTGCCGCCAACTCCCTTGAGGTCCAGCCTCCGCGATAGCTCAAGGGCGAATTCGTTCTCTCTGTCGTTGGACCGGCCGTTGAGCGTCTCAACCGCGTCAACCAGTTGGAAAACCCGGTTGTCGCAGGCCACTTCCAGCAATTCCTGCGGCGCGGCGTTGTAGTGCACCTGCCTCCGGTAAGGGTGGGCCATGATCATGACGCCCCCTGCCTCGTCCACCAGTTTGCGGATGAATCCGGCGTGATGCATGCCGAACCTGTATTCGCCCAACCCAAAGACCAGGACGTGCCCCTCGTCGGAGCTTATCTCCATCCCGCGAAAGACCAGGAAATCCAGGTCGCGGCTGAGCCGCGACACCTCCTCCTCCTCCCAGTGCCAATCGTGCTCGGTGACGCAGATTGCATCGAGGCCGGCCTGCTTCGCCTGGAGGATGAGTTCAACGGGGCTGAGGTCGCTGTCGTCAGAGCGGGGCCTGCTGTGCGCATGGAGGTCGATGATCATGAGCTCGCTTCTCCCCTATTATAGCGCGACGCTTGCCCCGGGTAACCACGCTTAGTGATACGTCGTTTGGAGACTCTTATAAGCCAGACACAAGCCCTGCATCGACGGCTCTCTTCCGGGGCGCATCGCCATGCGCCCCTACAAGACATACGCGGGGCCCAAGGCGAAACTCGCGTCGAGGAGGGCTCATCCCAAGCTCGACAGGGAGGGACGAGTCCACGTGTTCACCCCCGATCCCGGTCATACACGCTGGTCCGTCGCCACAGCCCACCACCTGCGCGACCATTCTCGCGTAGTGCCTTGTGACTCCGCGCCGACGGATTGCGGCGATGCCCCACGTGTTGCACAGGCCCAGCGCACTGTGCTATGATGTTCGGCGACCGAGAGACAGAAGGGGATGCAGCTTGCTTGCCAGCTACGGTTACATAGCGATACTGCTGGTTGCCTCAGTCGCAGTCCCCACCTTGATTCTCCTCCTGGCCAAAGCCGTTAGCGCCAAGCCCAAACGACCCGACCCCGAGGGCGTGAAGACCTCCACCTACGAATGCGGGATGAAGACCACAGGGCCCTCGTGGGTGCAGTTCAATTTTCACTACTACTTCTTCGCCCTGCTGTTCGTCGTCTTCGATATCGAGACGGTTTTCCTTTACCCCTGGGCCGTTCACTTCAGGCAGCTTAAGCTCTTTGGCTTCGTCGAGATGCTCGCCTTCATAGGCATCCTCGTCGTCGGCCTTGTCTACGCCTGGAAGAAGAAGGTTCTGGAATGGAAATAGCGAACGGACTCGGCATGCTGCCAGAGTACTTTCCGGCAGACCTTGAGCGCGCCGAAGGCAGGGACATCGAGGCCCTCAGGGCGCAGTCCACGGAACCGATACCCGATCCTGACCGATGGATCGGCGAGGAACTCGAGCGGAGCCGCCTGACTACTGCCCTGGACACCACACTGAACTGGGGACGGAAATGGTCCGTGTGGCCCGCGATGTTCGGTTTGGCCTGCTGCGCCATGGAGATGATAGGCGCCTTCGCCCTGAGATGGGACATATCTCGCTTCGGGATGGAGTTCACCAGGGCGTCGCCACGGCAGTCCGATCTGATGATTGTCTCAGGGACGTTGACCTGGAAGATGGCGCCTGCACTCAAGATGGTCTACGACCAGATGGCGGAGCCCAAGTGGGTGATTGCCATGGGCTCGTGTGCTATCAGCGGCGGGCCGTTCGTGGATTCGTACAGCGTGGTGCCTGGAGTCAGCCGCATCGTCCCGGTGGACGTCTACGTGCCCGGCTGCCCGCCACGGCCCGAGTCACTGTACAAGGGTATCATGATGTTGCATGAGAAGATATGGAACGACAGCATCAAGAGGAGCGAGTGATGGCTGAACTGAGTGTCGGAGACAGGGTAAGGGTCAAGGAAAGGCCGAACTACACTCTCAGCGGTTGGGAAGGCGAGGTTGTCGAGGTCAAGGAAGACCCCAAAGGCTGGATTATCATGAAGGCCGATAAGACCGGCTACAAGATGGCCTTCCCCGAAAGCGAACTCGATAAGGCCTAGCCCCCGAAAGCAGCAGAGAGTCAGATGACGAAGGCAATGCCAGGGGCGGAAGTTGCCCGGCTGATAGAGGAGCAGCTTCCGGGGGCAGTGGTTGAACACGATGAGGCCGAAGTCACGGTAGGCAGTGAAGCTGTCTTGAGGGTTTGCTCTTTCCTCAATCAGACGGCGGGCCTCGATTTTGACTACCTCGTCAACCTCACAGGCGTAGACTACCTCGACTATCTCGAGGTGGTCTACCACCTGGCCTCCCTGAAGCATAATCACAGCGTTGTGCTCAAGACCAGATGCTACGACCGTGAGCAGCCGGCGGTTCCCTCCGTCACCTCCATCTGGCAAGGAGCCGATTTCCAGGAGAGGGAGGCCTATGACCTTCTCGGGATCCGCTTTGAGGGCCACCCGAACATGAAGCGCATTTTCCTCTGGGAGGGGTTTCAGGGACATCCACTGAGAAGGGACTACCTGTAGAAAGCTCTGGCTGGTCAATGCCAAGACCTGATTTGATCCTGCTGCACGCCCCAAGCAACTACGATTTCAGGAAACGGGCCATTATGTACGGCCCGATAAGCGATGTCATCCCCTCTACACCCGTTTTCGAAATGTATCCCATCGGCCTGGTCAGCATCGGCGCATATCTCGAGAGAAACGGCGTTCACACGAGGATTATCAACATTGCCAATATGATGCTCAGAGACCCGAAGTTCGACGTCGAGCGGTTTGTTCAGAAGCTGTCGGCCGATGCCTTTGGCATCGACCTCCACTGGCTCCCGCACGCACACGGCAGCCTGGAACTGGCCGGCATTGTGAAGAGGTTCCACCCTTCGAGCCCTGTGGTCATGGGTGGGCTCTCCGCCACCTACTTCCACCGCGAGCTGATAGCCTATCCGCAAGTGGATTTCGTGATGCGCGGCGATTCAACTGAGGCACCCATGCTCCAGTTGATGAGTGCGATTAAGGCGGGGAGGCCGGTTGACGGTATCCCGAACCTGAGCTGGAAGGACAGCAACGGCGTGCTCCATCACAATCCGCTTACCTGGGTGCCTGAGACTATCGATGAGATGCCCTTGGACTACAGCTATCCTGTGAGGTCGGTGCTCAAGTACCGCGACCTCGCGGGCATTACTCCCTTTGGCAACTGGATGCAGTATCCCATAACCTGCGCCGTGACCTGCCGCGGCTGCAACTACGACTGCGTAACCTGCGGCGGCTCAAGGTACGCCTACAGGAACAGCTACAGCCGCGAGAAGACGGCATACAGAAGCCCGCACCTCGTTGTCAAAGATGTGGTCAGCATACAGCGCTACCTCAACGGACCGGTCTTCGTTATCGGCGACGTACGCCAGCCCGGCCCGGACTACGCCGACCGGTTCGTGTGGGCCATGAAACAAGCGGGAGTGAGGGGGCCGATCGTCCTGGAGCTGTTCGCCCCGGCGCCAAGCGAGTTCTTTCGCAAGCTGCGCGACGCTATCCCCAACTATAACATTCAATGGTCACCGGACTCATCGGACGAGAGAGTCCGCCGTGCATTCGGCAAAGGCTATTCGAACCGCGACATCGAGGCCACGATTCAGAGCGCCTTTGAGAACGGGTGCAGGAGGTTCGACCTGTTCTTCATGGTCGGTCTTCCCCAGCAGACCTACAGCTCAGTCATGAAGGACGCGCTCTATCTCAGGGCGCTGCTCGGAGACCTCGGGCACGGCAAGAGACTGCTCCCCTTCGTCTCACCGCTCGCCCCATTCCTTGACCCGGGGAGCAAGGCCTTCGAGAGTCCGGACCAACACGGATACCGCCTGACTTTCCGCACGCTGGAGGAACACCGGCGCGCACTTCAGAGACCTAGCTGGAAGTATATGCTGAACTACGACACCCGGTGGATGACCAAAGATGAGATCGTGATGAGCACCTACGAAGCCGCACTCGCCTTCAATCGGTTGAAGGCGGAGCACGGCCTGATCCCCCAGAAGGTCGCCGCCGGCGTCGCGGTTCGAGCGCGGGCCTCCATAGAGCTGATGAGGGCAATCGACGGCATCGTTGCGCAGAAGGGCCTGGAAGGCGCGGACGTCGCGTCCTTCAAGGACCTCGCCGACAGGCTGAGCTCATCATCGATATGCCAGAAGAAGGAGTTGAACTGGCCGGCGGCATCTTTCCTGCGCAGTGCGCCAAGGATAGCCTGGGCTTTTGCCCGGAGCGAATTGCGGTATGGAGCTTAAGACCCAGCCTTTTGTCCTGAACGTAGGTCCTCAGCACCCGTCAACGCACGGCGTCTTCCGCATGAAGGTCCTGCTGGACGGGGAAGTCATCGTGGATTTGGAGCCGGTCTTCGGCTACCTGCATCGTGGCATCGAGAAGCTGGCTGAGGGGCGCACCTACACCCAGAACATACCCTTCACCGACCGCTTTGATTACCTGGCGTCGATGATGAACAACCTGGCCTATGTCCTCGCCGTGGAGAAACTGGCCCAGATAGAGGTGCCCGAAAGAGCTCAGCATCTCAGAGTGATCATGGCCGAACTGATGCGGATCTCGAGACACCTCATGGCGGTTGGCTTCCTCACAAACGACCTCGGGGCAATGATGACCCCGCTTCTCTACATGTGGCGCGAAAGAGAGAAGGTGCTCGACCTGTTCGATATGGTCTGCGGCCAGAGATTGACCTACAACTACATGCGCATCGGTGGCGTGAGCCAGGATGTCCCACCTGAGTTCCTCCCCGCAGTGGACAGGTTCGTTGCAGAGATGCCCCGATTCATTGATGAGTATGATCAGTTGCTTGCCACCAACGAAATCGTGCTGGCTCGGTTGAAGGGTGTAGGCATCCTGCCTGCCGATCTGGCCATAAACTGCTCGTGCAGTGGGCCCCTGCTGAGGGCAAGCGGGGTGAAATGGGATATTCGCGAAGCCGATCCCTACTGTGGCTACGAACGATTCGACTTCGACGTGCCAACGGGCACTGTTGGAGACGTCTACGACCGCTATCGAGTCAGAATCGAGGAAATGAGGCAGAGCGTTCGCATTGTGGAGCAGGCTCTACGGCAACTGCCCCCGGGAGAGGTCTGTGCAAGGGTGCCGAGCCTGCTGCGCCCACCGAAGGGAGAAGCATACTCTCGTATCGAGGCGTCAACCGGTGAACTGGGGTTTTACCTGGTCAGCGACGGCTCCATCGCTCCCTATCGTTTCAGGGTGCGGTCCCCCGAGCTCCTCAACCTCACCGTCTTGCGGGAAATCAGCAGGGGCTGGAAAATAGCGGACCTGATGGTTATCTTCGGCAGCATAGATATTGCCATGGGCGAGGTTGACCGATAGTGAATGCCTGGAACTACTTCGTAAACCTGCTTCCCAATGTGCGCAGCAGTTTCGTAGAGTGGCTTCAGGGCTTTCACCTGGCGAGCTCGCTCATAGTGTTCCTGGACAGCCTCATCGGCATAATCCTCATCCTCCTCATCGTGTTCCCGGTTGTCATGGCCTTCATCTGGTTGGAGCGCCGGTTCATCGCCAGGATGCAGCTCCGTCCCGGACCCAATCGCTGCGGGCCGTTTGGGTTCTTCCAGCCGGTGGCAGACGCCATCAAGGTTCTGACGAAGGAGCTCATCACGCCTGCCAAGGGAGATAGGCTCGTACACTGGGTCGCCCCGATTGTGATGTTCTTTGCGGCGCTGATGATTTTCGCCGTCTTCCCGATAGGAGCAGGCCCGATGGGGGCCTTCTCCGACCTCGACATCGGAATCCTGTACGTAGTTGCCATCGGCTCTCTGGGCGTGATCGGCATATTCATGGCCGGCTGGGCGTCAAACAACAAGTACTCACTGATAGGGGCAGTGAGAGGGGTGGCACAACTGATAAGCTACGAAGTGCCCATGGTGCTCGCCATTGTCGGCGTGGTCTTGATTGTGGGCTCTCTCCAGATGGGAGAGATCGTCGGAAAGCAGACCATCCCCTACATCCTGCTGCAGCCTCTGGGTTTCCTGATATACTTCATCGGTGCTCTCACAGAGATCAACCGCTCCCCCATGGACCTGATCGAAGCAGACTCGGAGCTCACCGCTGGCTACTTCACCGAGTATTCGGGGATGAAATTCGCCATGTTCTACCTCGGTGAGTACATAAACGCACTGGCCGTCTCCATCATCGTCACGACCCTCTTCCTCAGCGGCTGGAAGGGGCCATTCCTGCCGATGTGGTTCTGGTTCACCTTCAAGGTATTCGCCGTGTTCATGTTCATTTTGTGGATGCGCGCTACCCTGGTTCGCCTGCGCATAGACCAGGTCATGGCGTTTTCCTGGAAGGGGCTGCTGCCACTTGCTCTCATCAACGTGTTCATCACCGCCGCTGAAGTCCTGGCGTGGGACAGATGGATGCCCGGCTGGCAGAGCTTCCCCTGGCCCTTTGTCTTTGTGAATCTGGCGATAGCAGTAGTGCTTATCGTCCTTTGGGCGAAGCTGTTTTTCAAGCCGGGAGGAGGGAGAATTGAGGCTGGAGGGCTCCGGGATAGGTATAGCCAGGGGTATGGCGTTAACCCTCAAGCACCTGTTTCGTAGGCTCGTCACGACGCAATACCCCGAGCGCAAGCTGGCGACATCGCGCCGCATCCGCGGACAGCAGTTTGTGTGGAGGAGTGACCTTTGCACAGCCTGTGCCACCTGCGCCAAGGCCTGTCCGCATGGCATCATCCGCCTCAGGACATCGAAGGGCGGCGATAACAAGTACGTCATGGACAGCATGGAGTTCGACATCGGGCGCTGCATGTTCTGCGGATTGTGCGTCGAGGCGTGCCCGTACAACGCCCTTTTCATGGGGCGCGCCTACGAGGAAGCGAAGTACAGTCGGAGACTCCTGTGGGCGGACATGGAGACCCTGATGGACCCCGCGATTGAACCCAGCGCCTACGGGCATCCTGAACTCGAGGAGCGAATCCCCAGGCAGACCCTTCTGGTGTATGGCGAGACACATCAGGAAGGAACCAACAAGACAAATGACTGAGTTGGCTTTCTGGATAATCGCCATAATCATGGTTGGCGCCGCGCTGGCGGTAGTCTTACTGCGCGACGTGTTCCGCGCCGGCCTGCTGCTAGTCCTATGCTTCTTCACCGTTGCCGCGCTGTACATTACGCTGAACGCCGATTTCCTGGCAGCAGTGCAGGTACTGATATATGCAGGTGCCATCGGGATATTGCTCATCTTCGCAGTAATGCTCACCCGCGATTTGCAGCGGGGCAACCCCTTCAACAAGCTCAACGTTGCTGCTCTGGTGACGGCCCTGCTGGTTCTGGGCACGTTTGTGGGCGTCATTGTGACGACTCATTGGCCTTCGGTAACCCCAGCGCCCCAGGCCGTCGAGGTACCCCTGGGCAACGCGACCACCGGCCAGATTGCCGTGGCGCTGTTTGACAGGGAACGAGGTTTTGTGCTTCCCTTCGAGATCGCGTCCGTGCTTCTCCTGGCAGCACTGATTGGAGCAGTAGTACTGGTCAGGGGCAAAGAGA
>CAZBET010000028.1:0-12748 GCA_964490995.1 uncultured Dehalococcoidia bacterium | reverse complement strand
GAAGAAAGAGCTTCAGGAGCACGTGAAGCGGGTCACGGCGCCCTACAAATACCCCAGGAAGATCGACTTCGTCACCGACGTGCCCCGGACCGTCTCGGGCAAGATCAAGCGTGCCGAGCTCAAGCGCCAGGAGTGGGAAGGCTGGAAAAGGAAGTAGGGGGTGGCTTCATGCTGAGAAGCTTGCGGTGCAGGGATGGTGTCCGGCTTGGCGCTGGGAAATCCCCCTGTATCCCCCTTCTCCGAAGGGGGAGGGATGTCCCCCCTTTCGCAAAAGGGGGCAAGGGGGATTTGGCTTGGTGGTTGCGTGGCCCAAGTGCCGCCGCAGGCGGACGTGGCAGTCGCCTAGTGTGGCGGGGACGGGAGATTGCGGGCCGTCGGTGCCTTGTGGACGAGGAGATTGCCGCGCCTCGTCCTTCGCAACGGGAAGGACGACGGTCTCGCAATGACAGGCGAGGTCACATGTCTTTGCGAGGAGCCCGCCTCTGGCGGGCGACGAAGCAATCTCCCGGTGCGACGGGAGACCGGGGACGGAGGTACGGGGCGTTGGTGGGTTGTGGACGAGGAGATTGCCGCGCCTCGTTCTTCCCGTTGTGAAGGACGATGGTCTCGCAATGACAGGTTGATCCTCATGTCTTTGCGAGGAGCCCGCCTCTGGCGGGCGACGAAGCAATCTCCCGGTGTGACGGGAGACCGGGGACGGAGGTACAGGGCGTTGGTGGGTTGCGGGCGAGGAGATTGCCGCGCCTCGTCCTTCCCGTTGTGAAGGACGACGGTCTCGCAATGACAGGGCAGTTGACCGCCGATTGCTGCGCCTGTGTTGGGTTTCCGCTGACGATGTGCAGACGGTATAATGGAATCGAGGTTGTCGACACCGAGGATTCCCCGGATTCTGCAAAGGGGTGAGGGGAAGTGAGTGAGGCGGTTTCCTCCCGAAAGCCCGGCCCGGCCATGTTCAAAACACGCCACTTCTGGGTGCTGTTGCTGCTGTTTGCGATTTGCAGCGTGCTCTACTATTTGGCTGAGATCGTCACCGCCGCGGGCTGGGCAGAGTCGCCCTGGGAGTTCTTCAGTGGCGTGCACGATGTGCAGCGCCTTCTCTTCATCGTCCCCATCGTATACGGTGGCTACTTCTTCGGGGTGAGGGGGGCCATAATTGTCACATTTGCCGCCCTGCTCGTCTTCCTGCCCCGGGCTCTCCTGATATCTCCGTTCCCCGACCCTGTACTCAGGCCAGTGCTGTTTTGTGTGATCGCGGGCACCGTAGGTGGCCTCACCGCTCTTGTCCGGAGCACACTCGTGCGAAGCCGCCATTTCGAGACTGTCGCCAGGAACGAGAGGGATCAGTTGCTGCGGGTTCTGGAGACAATGGAGGATGGCGTTGTCATCATCGGGCCGGACTACAAAGTGCACTTCGAGAATCAGAGCATGATGAGGGAATTCGGTGGCGGCGTGGGCTCGTACTGCTATGCCTATCTCCACCGCCGCGATGAGCCTTGTAGCGATTCGTGCCGTTTGAGGGAGGTCATAGATGGAGCGGTCGAGCGATGGGAATACAGCCTCCCGGACGGCAGGACCTACGAAGTGGTAGCATCGCCCATCACCCTTTCCAGTGGGACGGTCTGCCTGCTTGCGGTATGGAGGAACATCACCCACCACAAGTGGATTGAACAGGAGCTGGTGAAAATCAACCAGTTCAAGTCCGAACTGCTGTCGAACATATCTCATGAGCTCAAGTCCCCGTTGACCTCAATAAAGGGCATCGTCACCAGTCTGTTGCAGAAAGACATTGAACTGGATGTTGAAACCAAAGAGATGCTGCTGAATGGCGTAAATGAGGAGACGGACAGGCTCGGCAGTCTGGTCACCAATCTGCTCGACATGAGCAAGCTTGAGGCGGGGGCCTGGAAGGCGGAGAAAGTACTCTGCTATTTCCCGGATATCGTGGATGAGGTATTGAAGCACCAGAAGTGGGTTCACATGAACCATGTCTTTCGGGCTGAACTGGCGCGCGATTTGCCGGAGTTGCACGCCGATTGGGGCCAGATAAGGCATGTCCTGATCAACCTGCTCGAGAACGCCGCCGCGTACTCCGAAGAGGGGACGGAGATCACCGTCAGAGCCAGGGTTGTTGACAGCAGCATTGAGGTGTCCGTATCCGACCAGGGGGTTGGCATCCCTGCGGAGGAGTTGGGGAAGCTGTTCGAGAAGTTTTACCGCGGCCCCCAGAAGCGTCGAGACCACGGTGGTGCTGGCCTGGGCCTGGCCATCTGCCAGGCCATTGTTCGCGGCCACGACGGGCAAATCTGGGTCGAGAGCGAGGTTGGACGGGGCTCGACCTTCTATTTCACGTTGCCCATAGTCTAGCGCAGGGACGGTCGGAGATTCCACACGCATGCCCAAGAAAACCAAGATCCTGGTTGTCGATGACGAGCCGAAGATACGTATGTTCATTCGCGCAAATCTACAGGCGCGTGGCTATGACGTCTATCTAGCCCAGGATGGAGTAGAGGCGCTGGACATGGCGGCGCGTGTCTTGCCGGATGTCGTTGTCCTCGATGTGGTCATGCCGCGGATGGATGGCATCGAGGTCTGCCGCAGGATAAGGGAATGGGCAGATACGCCGATCATAATCTTGAGTGTGAAGGAAGACGAGGAACTGAAGGTCAAAGCGCTGGATAGCGGCGCTGACGACTACATTACCAAGCCTTTCAGCCTGGAAGAGTTGCTGGCCAGAATCAGAGTCGCTCTGAGGCATGCCGCCGGTGCGACACTGCCGGCGCGCGTGGTGTTCACGGCAGGCGACCTGGAAGTGGACATGACAAGCCGCGTGGTTAGTCTTGGGGGACGCCCCGTCAAGCTCACGCGAACCGAGTACGAACTGCTCGCGTATCTGATCAACAACATCGGTAAAGTCCTGTCACATGACGAAATACTGCGCAATGTGTGGGGGCCGGAGTACGGCGCAGAAAGCGAATACGTCCGCGTTTTCGTTGGGCAACTCAGACGCAAGATAGAAGACGACCCTTCAAACCCCAGATTCATTTTGACCGTGCCCCGGGTCGGCTATCGCTTCGTGAATCCGGAGCAGCCGCCAGCGGCATCACGCGTAACCTCTTAGCACCCCCGCACAGCAGTCTGACTCCTTCCCTTCAGTGGTCAATTTCTTTGCAGAATCCTTATACATTCCGACCTCTTCTTTATGCCTTCCTTATGTTTCTTGACGGACAATGTACGCACCATTGGGGTCTAGGGAAGATGGGCATGTATGCCGAGCGCGATTCGCGCGGGAATGCAGCATCAGGCGTTCGCTTCGGGATTATGCGCGCGGCCAACTATGAATCGGGCTCTTGGAGGAGGGGATGCGTGGGGTGGCAAAGCAGAAGATACTGCTCGTAGAGAAGGACCGGCTTCTTTCTAAGGCTATCCACATATGTCTCAGCAAGAGGGGCTATGACGTCGAGGTGCTGCGGGACATGGAGAGGGCGACTGAGTATCTGGCAAGAGTGAGGCCGGCCGCAGTTGTGTTGGACCTGGAAGGTGGGGACAGTGAGGCTCTGCTTCTCGCAGCGCGTTTGCAGAAGGGGGGGTGGGCGAAAAACGTGCCGCTCATCCTGTTGTCGGGGTCGGGAGCTGAGACGTCTCAGGTCACGGACATAGGGCACTGCGCTCACATCGAGAAACCCTTTGACATGGGAGAACTGGTCGAGACCATAGAAAGAAGCGTGAAGAGGCCGAAGGTCTCATCGACTTCGTGAAACGCGGGGTTCCAGGAGACAGCGGAGACCTAGTAGACCGGGATGGCACGCGAGGTGCTGAGCGCTTGCACCCGGTGCTTCCGCATTCGACTCTAGCCTATCGACGGGGGTTATGGCGCAAAGGAGGGCAATATGCAGGCAGTGGTTCCGTCAAAGGAAGCCATAGATGTAATAAGGGAGGCGGGCGGAGAGAAGCTCGACCTGTGCTACCAGTGTGGTCTCTGCACCGGGAGTTGTCCCTGGAATCTGGTCAGAAGCTTCCTCGTACGCAGGATAATGCATCAGGCACAGTTGGGCGCCATCGATTTCTCCTCCGAGGATATCTGGCTGTGTACCACGTGCCGCACCTGCGTTTCTCGCTGCCCCCGAGGGGTGGAGATAATCGACGTTGTCAGAGCCATGCGCAGAGTCATGGCCGAGATGGGAGTGGCCAAGGTTCCTCAGGCACTGCGGGTTGCCGTGGGGAGTATCGCGTCATTGAGGAATCCGTACGGGGAACCAGCGGAGCGACGGGCTGCCTGGGCGGATGGACTTGGGGTCCCGGCTTATGCCAAGGGGACCGGCATCCTGTACTTCCCGTGTTGTGTCCCCGCATATGATGCGAAGATCACGAAGGTCGCGAAAGCCACGGCGAATGTCCTGAAGAGGTCCGGGGTTAGTTTCGGCATCCTGGGCTCAAAGGAGGGTTGCTGTGGCGAAAGTGCCCGCAAGGCAGGCAACGAGAGCCTGTTTCAGAGCCTGGCGCAAAGCAACATTCAGGCTTTTGCGGAGGCCGGTGTCAAGGAGGTGGTGGTCAGCTCTCCCCACTGCTACCACTCCTTCAAGAACGAATATCCCGAACTGGGCGCAGACTTCGCTGTCATGCATGTCACGCAGTACCTGGCGAAACTGATCAATGACGGGAAACTGACGTTCTCCAAAGCCATCAACAAGAAGGTGGCCTATCATGACCCCTGCTATCTGGGGCGGCACAACGGGGTGTACGACGAGCCTCGTGAAGTCTTGAGAAGCATCCCTGGCGTAGAGCTGGTCGAGATGGCGGACGCTCGAGAGAATGCCCTGTGCTGCGGTGGTGGAGGGGGCAGGATCTGGATGGAAACGAAGAAAAGCGAGAGGTTCTCCGATTTGAGGATGCAACAGGCTCTTGATGCGGGAGCGGACGTGCTGGCGGTGTCCTGCCCGTACTGCATGCTGAATTTCGAGGACACCTTGTTGACCGACAACAAAGAAGGGGCTATCGAGATCAAGGATGTGGTGGAGCTGGTTCAGGAGGCGCTCTAATTCGCTTGTGAGGTAATGATATGAACGAGGAAGCCAAAATTGGGGTGTATGTCTGTCATTGCGGTCACAATATCGCAGGCGTCGTCGATGTGCCGGAAGTGGCCAGACATGCCCACGAACTGGACCACGTGACTGTGGCTCGAGATTACATGTACATGTGCTCAGACAAAGGGCGTAGTATCATACGGGACGATATAAAGAAGCTGGGCATCAACCGCGTGGTGGTGGCAGCGTGTTCACCCCGTCTACACGAAGAGACTTTTAAGGGCACCTTGAGAGAATCTGGCCTCAATCCATACTTGTTGCAGATAGCGAATATCCGGGAGCAATGTTCGTGGCTTCACGAGCCAGGGCCGATGGTCACGGAGAAGGCGAAACGGCTCGTCACCGGCGCGGTGAAACGGGTGGCTTACCATACGCCGGCCGAGGAGAAGGCTGTCCCGATATTCCCAGCCACTCTGGTCATAGGAGGCGGCATTGCGGGCATTCAAGCCGCTCTGGAGATCGCCAGCTCCAAGCATGTCGTGTATCTGGTAGAGAAGGAGCCCAGCATTGGGGGGCATATGGCCCAGTTCGACAAGACGTTCCCCACCCTGGACTGCTCGGCGTGCATTCTGACTCCAAAGGCCGGTGAAGTCGCCAACAATCCCTACATCAGGTTGTTCACCTACAGTGAAGTCATCGATGTGTCGGGTTTCATAGGCAGCTTCACGGTCAAGGTACGGCGCAAGCCACGCTATGTACACGAGGACAAGTGCATCGGCTGTGGCGTTTGCGTGGAGAAATGCCCCTGGACCGCCTCCAGCGAGTTCGATGCCGGCATCGGCTTGCGCAAAGCTATCTACACTCCGTTCCCGCAAGCCATACCGAATGTGCCGGTCATCAATCCTGAGAACTGCGTCTACTTCTTGAGGGGCGGGAAATGCCGCGCTTGCGAGCGCTACTGTGAAGCGAAGGCTATCGATTTCCAGCAGCAGGCTCTGGACATAGAGCTGCAGGTCGGCTCGATCATTGTCGCCACGGGCTACGATGTCTTCGATCCGACAGTGATATCCCAGTACGGCTATGGCCGTCTCCCCAACGTTTTCACCAGTCTCGAGTTCGAACGACTATGCTGCCCTTCAGGGCCGACTGGAGGCAAGCTGAAGCTGTCGGACGGACGAGAGCCGCGAAGCGCGGCCATCATCCACTGTGTTGGCAGTCGCGACCACAACTATAACGAACACTGTTCGCGCCTGTGCTGCATGGCGGGTCTCAAGTATGCCCACCTGTTCAAGGAAAGAACCGGAGGCGACGTCTATCAGATGTACATTGATATGCGTTGCGCCGGGAAGGGGTACGAGGAGTTCTACGAACGGGTTCAGAGTGAGGGAGTCAAGTTCATAAAGGGGAAAGTGGCAAATGTGAGCAACGGGGTGGGTTCGGAGGATGAGGATAAGCTGATTGTGAGCTGTGAGGACACCTTGCTGGGCGAGCTAGTTCGTGTCCCAGTGGATATGGTTGTCCTATTGGTGGCTCTTGAGCCCCGACGTGATTCGGATGGGATAGCGAAATTGCTTCGGCTGGGAAGAAGTCATGATGGCTTCTTCCTCGAGCGGCATCCTAAGTTGGACCCTGTGGGTACCATGTCGGAAGGCCTCTTCATAGCTGGCTGCTGCCAGGGACCCAAGGACATACCCGATACGGTGACTCAGGCCTCAGCAGCCGCAGCTCGGGCGCTGGCCATGATCGCCCGGGGAAAGGTGGAGACGGGGGCAATAACGGCTTCCATAGACGAGAACAGATGCTCCGGATGCAAGGTCTGTAATGCGCTATGTGCCTATCAGGCTATTTCCTTTGACGAAATCCTGAAGGTGTCACAAGTAAACCAGTTGCTGTGCAAGGGCTGTGGTGTGTGCGCCTCTGCGTGTCCGAGCCGCGCCATTACAACCCAGAGCTTCAGCGCCGAGCAAGTCATGGCAGAAATTGAGGGGGTGCTGGCATGAGCTTTGAACCAAAGATCGTGGCTTTCCTCTGTAACTGGTGTTCCTATGCAGGCGCAGACCTGGCCGGGACTTCGCGGATGAAGTGCGCGCCCAACGTCGTAGGTATCCGCCTGATGTGCAGTGGCGGGTTGGAGCCCACATACGTCTTGAAGGCCTTCAAGGAAGGGGCTGATGGCGTATTGGTCTGCGGATGCAACCTCGGCGATTGCCATTATGTTGACGGCAATTACAAGACCCTGCGGCGCATGTCTCTTCTGAGGAAGTTCCTTGACCAGATGGGGCTAGAGGAGGCGCGAGCTCGGCTCCAGTGGGTCTGTGCCTCGTGCGCTGATGACTTCACCGAGGCCGTCGACAAGATGACTGCTGAACTCAAAGAACTGGGACCATTGGAGTACCAGGGTGCAAGAAGCAAGTCCCCGGCACCTTCGGGCTGAGTGTGATAACATCGCGGGGGATCAGTGGCTAAGGTGGACCGACAGACACAAAGAACAAGTGAGGGGAGGTAAGAGTCATGACTAAGTGGCAGTGTGTGGAGTGCGGCTATTTCCTCGAGGGGGAGAAACCCCCGGACAGGTGCCCGGGCTGCAAGTTGCCGTGTGCATATACTGATGTCACCTGTTATCGACCTGAGTGCGGTGGGCCAGTCAATCCAGACCCCATGGTAATGGGCATGATTACGCAGCGAATCGGGCTGAGAGCGCCGTTGCGCCCGGCCTCGGCTCCGGCTGCTGCTCCAGGTACCTCTACAACGAGGGCAGTCGGGGACAGGCTGGTCTACGCTGAGAAGGTGCAAAGGGAGGTGCTGTTCCAGGGGCTCGAGGAAGAAGAGGTGAAGAAGACGCTGGGCGTTGGCGTGGAGAAGTACTACCCGAAAGGCACCGCCGTGTTCAAGGAGGGCGAGGAAGCGAAGATATGTATCGTCCAGTTGGGGAGGCTTGCTATCCGCAACGAGGAGGGGGACGAACTCTATACTGCGGCAAAAGGTGACGTCCTTGGCTGGTCAACGCTGATATTGCCCTACATGCGGACAGCTTCGGCAATCGCCCTGGAGCCGAGCAGCGTGGTCATCATCGATTCAGTGGAACTGAACGATTTCTGCGAAGAGAACCCCGCCACAGGGTACAAGATCAACCGCAATGTGGGGCGTCTGCTCGGGGCCAGAATGAGAACGACCAGGGCCATGTCGGCGGATGAAATCTACGGGTAGCGTGGTTCTGTGTGGAATTGGAGCTTGGGGCTGGAGCCACTGCCGACCGGTTGGCGTCATGCCAGCCGCTGGCAAGTCAATGAGGAGGCGTCACGGTGAAACTGAAGTTGGCTTTGTATTGGGCGGCTAGCTGTGGCGGCTGCGAAATCGCCCAGCTCATGATAGGCGACAAGATCCTTAAGCTGGCTGAGGTTGCCGACATAGTGTTCTGGCCGGTAGCCATCGATGTCAAGTACAAGGACGTTGAGGCTATGCCTGACAACAGCATAGACTGCTGCCTGTTCAACGGAGCCATCAGGAATTCGGAGCAGGAGCACATGGCGAGGACACTGCGCCAGAAATCCAAGATACTGATCGGCTACGGGGCTTGCGCCAACTTGGGCGGCATACCGGGGCTGGGCAATCTCTTCAATCGGGAAAAGATCTTCGAGCGCGTGTACTTTGAGACACCTTCGACCGACAACCCTCACCGGGTAACTCCCCAGCCAAAGCACCGGGTACCTGAAGGGAAGCTCACCATACCCGAGTTCTACGACACAGTCAAAAGCCTGCCTCAGACGGTGGAGGTGGACTACTTCATTCCGGGCTGCCCGCCTGAAGAGAGAACAACCTGGCTGGCTCTGGAAGCGCTCATTCAGGGCATGCTGCCTCCCAAGCATGCCGTGATCAGCCATAACGCCAAATCGGTATGTGACGATTGTACTCGGAAGAAAGAGGCAAAGAAGGTCAAGGCCTTCTACCGAACCTACCAGGTCTTCCCCGACCCAGAGAAGTGTCTCCTGGAACAGGGTATCCTCTGCGCCGGCATAGCCACTCGCGGTGGCTGCGGTGCACCGTGTCCCAAAGCGAACATGCCCTGCACGGGATGCTATGGGCCGGTGGAGGGCGTCGTTGACCAGGGAGCTCATTTCCTGAGCGCTGTGGCTTCCATTATCGACTCCAATGACCCGGGGGAGATCCAAAGAATAGTCGATACCATCCCGGACCCGGTGGGCACGTTCTATCGCTACAGCCTGCCGGATTCTCTGCTGAGGAGGGCAAGAGTATGATGAAAAAAGTTACGATTGACCCTATTACCAGGCTGGAAGGCCATGGCAAGATAGACATCTTTCTCAACGATGCTGGCGAGGTCGAGAACAGCTATTTCCAGGTGCCGGAACTTAGGGGATTTGAGAAATTCTGCGAGGGGCGGCTGGCAGAGGATATGCCCCAGATAACCCAGCGAATCTGCGGCGTCTGTCCCGAAGCTCACCATATCGCGTCGGTGAAGACGCTGGATGACCTGTTCCATGTTGATCCCCCAAGCGCAGCCAAGAAGCTGCGGGAACTGCTGTACAGTGCCTTTTTCGTCACCGACCACACGACCCATTTCTACATTCTCGCCGGCCCGGATTTCGTCATGGGACCGGACAGCCCTGTTGCGGAGCGCAACATCCTGGGGGTCATCGCCAAGGTGGGGCTGGAACTGGGCGGGGCAGTGATCAAGAACCGTATGCAGAATCACCACATCATCCACATCCTTGGGGGAAGGGCGGTTCATCCTGTCTTCGGTTTGCCCGGTGGCGTCAGCAAAGGCCTCAACGAAGACGAAAGGAGAGAGGTCGAGCAGATTGCCAAGGACTCCGTGGAATTCGCCAAGCTCTCTCTCAAGGTATTCGATGATGTTGTCCTAAAGAACAAGGCCTACGTAGATATGATTCTCAGCGACGCCTACACCCACCGCACCTACTACATGGGTCTGGTCGACAAGAACAACAAGGTCAACTTCTACGATGGCAAGGTCCGAGTGGTTGACCCTGAAGGCAAGGAGTTCGTCAAGTATGCCCCCAGGGAATACCTTGACCACATTGCTGAACACGTCGAGCCCTGGACTTATGTCAAGATGGTCTACCTCAAGAAGATCGGATGGAAGGGGTTCGTGGATGGCAAGGACAGTGGCATCTTCCGGGCAACGCCTCTGTCCAGGCTGAATGCCGCGGATGGTATGGCAACCCCGTTGGCTCAGGCGGAGTACGAACGATTCTACTCGACACTTGGGGGCAAACCGGTACATCAGACCCTGGCGACTCACTGGGCGCGCCTCGTGGAGCTTCTATACGCTGCGGAGCGGCTGCTGGAGTTGAGCAGGGACCCTGAAATCACAAGCACCGATATTCGTGTGATTCCCACCGCGAAGCCGGACGAAGGTGTAGGCATCGTGGAGGCCCCCCGGGGCACCCTGACACATCACTACATTACGGATGAGAAAGGCGTCATCAGGAAGGTCAACCTGATTGTAGCCACGGTGAACAATGCAGCGCCAATCAACATGTCCATCAAGAAGGCCGCTCAAGCTCTCATAAGGCCGGGCAAAGAGATAACGGAGGGGCTACTGAACCGCATTGAGATGGCGTGGCGTCCCTATGACCCTTGCCTGGCCTGCGCCACCCATGCTCTGGGCAAGGCACCGATGGAGGTGACTATCTACGACAGCAGGGGCGAGGTGGTGCGGAGGCTGAGTCAGAATCTGGCTTAGGCCTTCGGGGCAGAAGTCAGATTGTGAGGTAGCATCTTGTCGAGGCCGTAGCCCCTCCCCGCGTATTCGATGTCTGCGGACATCTTCATTCGCTGGGATGGTGGACCCTGTCAACAGAGATAGGAGGGGTGAGAGGTGGTCAGTGCATCTGTTCTGAAGGGGTTTGGGGTGTTCAACGGTCTGGGCGAAAAGGAGTTGGACAGAATTGGAGAGCTATGCGGCGAGGCCCACTTCAAAGCTGAAGAACGCATCTTCTCGGAGGGGACGAGGGCGACCCACTTACATCTCTGCCGCAGCGGCAAAGTTGATATTGTTGTGTGGCTTCGGGAGCCGTGGAGCAAGGATGTCGCGGTCCATCGAGCTGAGGCCGGGGAGCTCTTCGGATGGTCTGCGGTGGTGGCTCCGTACACCTATACCGCGTCAGCCGTAGGCGTGGAAGACGGCGAGCAAATCATTGTGAAGGGACCACACTTGCTGGAGTTGTTCGATCGGAACCCCCGCATTGGATTGGCGGTCTGGGCGAATCTGAGCGCTGAGATCAGTGCGAGACTGAATCAAACCAGGCAGAGGTTCAGCCTTGAGTGGATGGCCGCCGGGACTCCGTCGTCATCGGGCCCCAGCCCCTGGGGCGAACCCAGGAAGAGGTAAGCCCGGATCCGGATTCGATTCTATGTCGTAGGGAGCCCGGCCCCCTGCCGCGTGCGCTGGCCGCCAGGCGAAGCGTCGCCTTTCTGTACCCCTTTCGTCGCGAGACCGCAGTCGAGGCAATCGACCGGAATCCCGCGCTGAACGTGGTGTTACGGGTGTCTTCGCGAGTCCGCCGCTGGTGGACGTGGCAATCGCCCGGTATGACGCCGCAGCGATGACCCGCTTGAAGCCTGGGCTCTCTCAGGCTCTTGCGGGGACTCTGGCTTTGAAGTCCTTGGCGAGGAAAACGCGGCAGTGGCATTGCCCCTTCTCCCGGCACTCGCTCATCACCTCTTCGCAGGGGCACGCGGGGCGTTCGTCGGGCAAGCAGGGACAGGCCCCGCTGTACTGGACGACACACTCCGCTCGAAGGGTGAGGTCAGTGAACCAAGCCAGGTCCAGGTCATTCTCTCTGGCAAAGGTGTTCCAGTTCCTCAGTACATGCTCTCTCTCAGTGATCAACCGTATCCGCTCTTCGTGGTTCACCCCTGGCGAGTTGAGCCATTCCGGGGGCATCGGCCCAAAGTAGGTTGTGTCGTAGTCCAGATCGATCGGGTCGAAATCGGGGCTGCTTTCCCTCAACTCCTCCGCGGATTTCAGCAGTGACGCCCCGCGGTCGGCTGCGGGGTCCTGAGCAAGGTCCTGGCGACGGACCATGTTGTACATCATTCGGAACAGCCTCTGCCAGGGGTTAGCCGTGTTGAACGAGATGTGCAGCATCTCTTCACGCACGATTCTGTCAATATCCTCCTTGTCCATTTGCCGACCTTCCCTGTAGGGAGCCCCGCGTTGCTTGCCACGTTCATTATAGCACTTCGCCTCGAAGGCGAAACACTCGTCATGCAGCCTTCCTGGTCGGTATTCCCGCATCCCGTGTTATCGGCTACAATATGGGAGGCCGATTCCCACAGCGGAGTCTACGCTGAACAGGCCATGATGGGAGGCGACTTGGACAAGTACCTTGCGCTGACGCCAACGTTTGATTTCGACAATGACTCTGTCAGGCAGAAGGCAATCGAGGTGACCCAGGGCAAAGATGACGCGGTAGAAATGGCAGAGGCGTTGTTCTACTTCGTGAGAGACGGGATTTCCTACAACCTGTATGTGCCCAAGCACATGCCGGAGCACTTCCGTGCCAGCAACACTCTTGCCAGGGGCAACGGCTACTGTGTTCAGAAGGCGGTGCTGCTGGTTGCGCTGGCTCGGGCGGCTGGTATCCCGGCACGCCTGTGTTGTGCTAAGATCAGGAATCACCTCGTGCCGCCCAGGGTGCTGGAGAGACTGAAGTCTGACACGTTCCCATGGCACGGCTACGCGG
>CAZBET010000027.1:7581-12867 GCA_964490995.1 uncultured Dehalococcoidia bacterium | reverse complement strand
TGGAGGTCGAGGTCGAGCAGGGCAAGACAGTCCTCCAGGCTGCACAGACTGCGGGCATATACATCCCTGCCCTCTGCGCACACCCCGACTTGCCTCCCGCTCCCGGGCTGAAGGCTGACAAAGCCATCTACCTCGGCGGGACAGCCTGTCAAAGCTCAGACGCCGATGCGCAATTCCAGGGGTGCCGCCTCTGTATCGTCGAGGTCGAAGGCATGAAAGACCTCGTGACCTCCTGCAACCTCCCCGCTACCGGGGGCATGGTCGTTCACACCAAGACGCCGCGCGTACAGGAGGCCAGGCGCAACAACCTGAAGGCCATTCTGCTCAAACACCCTCATGCCTGTCTGACCTGCAAGCAGAGGGAGGGCTGCAGCCCGTTTGAATCGTGCCCTAACAGCATACCGCTCCAGGAGCGCTGCTGCCCCAGGCTCGGCTACTGCGAGCTTCAGGGGATCGCCCAGTTCATAGGAATCGACCCGTACATCCCCCGTTATGTTCCCCGCAATCTCCCGGTCAAGAAGGACGAACCCCTGTTCACCCAGGACTACAACCTGTGCATCGGCTGCACCAGATGCGTGCGAGTCTGCCGGGATTTGCGGGGCATAGGCGCTCTGGGCTTCATCAGTCGCGGCGGCGAGGTCATTGCCGGGCCCCTTGCCCCCACGCTCAAGGAATCCGGGTGCAAGTTCTGCGGCGCCTGCGTCGAGGTCTGCCCCACAGGCGCACTGCTCGACCGGGACGTGAAGAGGGTGGAACGCGAGGCGGCCCTCGTCCCCTGCACCCACGCCTGCCCGGCCGGCATAGATGTCCCCCGCTATGTGCGTTTGGTCGCCGAAGGGAGGGCTCCCGAGGCGCTATCTGTTATCCGAGAGAAGGTGCCCTTCCCGCAGGTGCTCGGCAACGTCTGCTTCCACCCCTGCGAGGGCGCTTGCAGACGGGGCAAGCTGAACGAGCCTATCGCCATCTGCGCACTCAAGCGCTCCGCGGCAGAACACAGCGGCGGGCACGAGGCAGAGGCCGGCAAGGCGCAGCCCACGGGCAAGAAGGTGGCCGTCATCGGCTCGGGCCCGGCGGGGCTCACGGCAGCATACTATCTGGCGAGGCGCGGCCATTCGGTCACGGTGTTCGAGTCCCTGCCGCAAGCGGGGGGCATGATGCGGGTGGGCATACCGGAGTACCGGCTGCCCAGGCAGGTTCTGGACAGCGAAATCAACGCGATAAGAAGCGTTGGCGTCGAGATAAAGACCGGCAGCAGGGTGGAGTCCCTCGACAGCCTTCATAAGCAGGGCTACAACGCTGTCTTCGTGGCCACGGGAGCACACCGCGGAGCCCGGATAGGCGTCGAGGGCGAGAACGGTCCGGGCGTGATAGAGTGTGTATCGTTCCTGAGGGACGTAAGTCTGGGCAAAGACGTCAAGCTGGGGAACCGGGTCGCCGTAGTGGGCGGCGGCAACGCCGCCATAGATGCCGCGCGCACGGCGCTGCGCCTGGCGGCCAGAGAGGTAACCATTGTTTATCGCCGCTCGCGCGAAGAGATGCCCGCCAACCCGGATGAAACCGAGGCGGCGCTGGAGGAAGGCGTCAAGATTCTGTTCCTGGCCGCACCCACCAGGATATCGAGGGAGGACGGCAGGCTGGTGATGCAGTGCCTGCGCATGGAGCTGGGGGAACCCGACGCCAGCGGTAGAAAGCGCCCTGTGCCCGTCAAAGGCAGCGAGTTCGGCCTTGAATTCGACACAGTGGTCGCTGCCATCGGGCAGATGCCGGAAATCCCCGATGGTTTCGAACTGGACATCGTGGGTGGGGGCCGGGTGAAGGTCAACGCCGAGTCCCTGGCCACCAGCGTCAAGGGCGTTTTCGCCGGGGGCGACGCGGTCACCGGGCCTGCGTCGGTCATCGAGGCAATCGCCGCCGGAAGGGAAGCGGCTATCTTCATAGACAGGTATCTCGGCGGCAGCGGCGAGATAGACGAGGCAGCCGCCGAGACCGGAAAGGCCAACCCCTGGATGGGCCGCGACGATAAGTTCTACGACAGGCGCCGGATCGCCATGCCCTGCCTGCCCGCGGAACAAAGGATTCGCGGCTTCTCGCAGGTTGAACTGGGATTCGACCAACCGAAGGCCCTTGAAGAGGCCACGCGCTGCCTGCGATGCGACCTCAGACTCCAGATATCCCCGGTCATGGAGCCGCCGAGCGATTGGCTGGAGTTCAATGCAGCCAGCGCGGAGGCAGCGCCCGAGAAGGACGGGGTGTACCGGCTCTTTGACGAGCAGAAGCAGGTCATATTCATCGGCAGCGGCCAGAATATCCGCGACGGCCTCCGGGAGCTGTTGAATTCGGGCGATGAGTGGGTGGCCAAGGCCCGCTACTTGCATTATGAGGAGACCTTGATGTATACTATGCGGGAAAGCGAGCTGATTCAGCAGTTCCTCCAGGAACACGGCAAGCTTCCCGAAGGCAACGACCAGCTCTTTTGACAATTGAATAGCCTCTGACGCGATATTGATTGCTTCCTGGCGATTAGAGCGGGGTGGTCCCACCCGTTCCCATCCCGAACACGGAAGTGAAACTCCCCAGCGCAGACGATACTGAGGGGGGAACTCCTTGTGGAAAATATGCCATTGCCAGGAAGCAAAAAGAGCCCAAGTCACATACGATTTGGGCTCTTTCTTTTCGCGCGGATTTGTGATACAATCACGCTACACGGCATCAGGTTAGGCAGACTGATGAGCAACCGATTCGACAAGTTCACTGAGCGAGCTCGGAAGGTTCTTGCCCTGGCCCAGGAAGAGGCGCGGCGGTTCAACCACAACTATATCGGCACCGAGCACATACTCCTCGGGCTGGTGCGGGAGGAGGAGGGGATGGCCGCGAGGATCCTCTCCAACCTAGGCATCGGGTTGAACAAGGTCCGGTCTGCCGTTGAATTCATCATCGGCCGCGGTGAGGGCACCAGTCAGAGAGAAGTCGGCCTCACCCCGCGGGCAAAGCGGGTCATCGAACTGGCTGTTGACGAGGCGCGTTTCCTCGGCCACCAGTACATCGGCACCGAGCACATCCTCCTCGGCCTTCTGCGCGAAGGCGAAGGCGTCGCCGCCGGTGTTCTGGAGAGCCTGGGCGTTACCGTGGAACGCGTCCACGCCGAACTCAACCGCGCTCTGGCCCAGAGCGCTCCCCACTCAGGGCAGCGCCCCGCTACTAAGACCCCGACACTCGACCAACTGGGGATAGACCTCACCGCCGCAGCCCGAGCAGGCAAGCTCGACCCCGTTATCGGGCGCGCCAAGGAGATCGAACGGGTAGTCCAGGTTCTGAGCCGCCGCACCAAGAACAACCCGGTCCTCATCGGAGAACCCGGCGTAGGGAAGACCGCTATCGCTGAGGCCATCGCTCAGCGCATAGCCGCCGGCGATGTACCGGAGACCCTGCAGGGCAGGAGGCTGCTCACCCTCGACGTCGGGTCGCTGGTCGCCGGAACCAAGTACCGTGGCGAGTTCGAGGAGCGGCTCAAGAAGGTGATCGACGAGATAAAGACCTCAGGCAACTGCGTCCTCTTTATCGACGAGATCCACACGCTGGTGGGCGCCGGCGCCGCCGAGGGCGCGGTCGATGCCGCCAGCATTTTGAAGCCCTCGCTGGCGCGGGGCGAGCTTCAGTGCATCGGCGCTACCACCCTCGACGACTACCGCAAGCACGTCGAGCGGGACGCCGCGCTGGAACGGCGGTTCCAGCCGATCCTGGTTGAGGAGCCCTCCACCGAGCAGACGATCGATATCCTTAGAGGGATAAAGCACCGCTACGAGGAGTTTCACCGGCTGACCATAGACGACGAAGCTCTGAAGACAGCGGCCGGGCTGGCTGCGAGGTACATACCGGACCGGTTCCTGCCGGACAAAGCCATCGACCTCATAGATGAGGCCGCTTCCCGGCTGCGCATCAAGCAGTCCGGCGTCCCCCTGAGCCTCAACGAGGCTATGAAGGCGCTGGAATCTGTGCGCGCCGAGAAAGAGCAGGCCATGTCGCAGCAGCAGTACGAGTATGCGGCGGAACTGCGGGAACGAGAGGTGCGGCTCACCGAGAAGGTGGAACAACTCCGCAAGGACTGGAACCAGCAGCAGGAGCAGGCCCCGGAGAAGAAGGTAGTGACTGAGGAGCACATCGCCGAGGTTGTGAGCATGTGGACCGGCATCCCGGTGACCGGTTTGGAGTCGGACGAGACCGCGAAGCTGCTCCGCATGGAGGAGGCACTGCACAAGCGCATCGTCGGCCAGGACGAGGCGATTCTTGCTATCTCCAAAGCGGTGAGAAGGTCGCGGGCCGGGCTCAAGGACCCACGCAGGCCGATCGGCAGCTTCATTTTCCTCGGCCCGACGGGCGTCGGCAAGACCGAGCTGGTCAGGGCGCTGGCCGAGTTCATGTTCGGCAGCGAGGAAGCGTTGATCCGGCTCGATATGTCCGAGTTCATGGAGAGACACGCGGTGGCCCGTCTCGTGGGCGCGCCTCCCGGGTACGTTGGCTACGACGAGGGGGGGCAGTTGACCGAGGCCGTCAGGCGCAAGTCATACTCCGCGATCCTGCTCGACGAGATCGAGAAGGCCCACCCCGACGTGTTCAACATCCTGCTCCAGATCTTCGACGACGGGCACCTGACGGATGCCAAAGGCAGACGGGTGGATTTTCGCAACACCCTCATTATCATGACCAGCAACATCGGCTCGGAGCTCATCCGCAAGGAGAGCACCATCGGCTTCATTTCTCGCAGCGATGAGTCCAAGGTGGCGCAACTATCCTACGAGAAGATGAAGGAAAAGGTCACGGAGGAGATGAAGAAGACCTTCCGCCCCGAGTTCCTGAACCGCATCGACGGGGTAGTCGTCTTCCACGCCCTGACCAAGGAGCATATCCGGCAGATCGTCGAACTGATGCTCTCCCAGGTACAAAGTCAGCTCAAAGAGAAGGGCCTCAAGCTGGAGATAGCTGACGAGGCCAAGGACTTCCTGGGCGAGAAGGGGTACGACCCCGCCTTCGGCGCCCGCCCACTCAGGCGGGTAATCGAGCACCTGGTCGAGGACCCCCTGTCCGAAGCCATACTCGAAGGCAGGTTCCGCGTGGGAGAGACGATTCGGATTGACTGCCAGAATGGCGAGATCGTACTGAAGTCGGCCGCGCTGGTCAGCCCGTCCCCCTGAGCGGACCGAACGCGCCCAGCCCACTCTGTCATTGCGAGCCCGCCTGCGGCGGGCGCGGCAATCGCCCGGTAGCATTTCCCAGGGCCGACAGTTGGAC
>CAZBET010000027.1:2535-7481 GCA_964490995.1 uncultured Dehalococcoidia bacterium | reverse complement strand
CTATTGACAACACCAAGAAGATGGGCTAGTATGCTTCCGCCATCCTCGCCGATGACCTCTTGATGCCCCCTGCGACCCTTCCTTGCCCGTCTCCAGCGCCCGTCCTGCACGGCGCAGACGGCAGAATAGGATAGACCTTTTGGAAAGATCGTCAGTCCTCTCAGCGTACGTTTCGTTCCCGCCATAGCCCATGACGTTTGTCACGGAATTTTCGCATTTTCAAGGAGGAGCACATGGCCAAAGGACAGTACGAAAGGTTGTTCTCACCGGGTCGAATCGGGACGATGGAACTGAAGAACCGCATCGTCTACCCGCCCATGGGGACCAACGTCTGCGTGGGCGGTGAGGTCACGGATCGGTTCCTGGCCTACCATGAAGCGCGAGCCAGGGGCGGCGTCGGGATGATCATAGTCGAGAACGCCAACGTCGACACCGCGGGAGGGGCAGGCCTGCCCTTCGGGCTGAACATCGACAACGACAAGTATATCCCGGGTTTGCGCAAACTCGTTCAGGCTATCCATCGGGGCGGTGCCAAGGCGGCCCTGCAAATCTACCACGGCAGCGTATGGACCAAGGAGGGGCAGAGGGCAGTTTTCGGCGCGGAGCTGCCGCGGGAGCTGTCAGTAGACGATATCCAGTTCATCATCCAGCGTTTCGTACAGGCAGCGAGAAGAGCCGAGGAGGCGGGGTTCGACGCCATCGAGATTCATGGCGCCAATATCAACGGACAGACACAGTTCCGCTCGGCTGTGTGGAACAAGCTGAAGAACAAGTACGGCGGCAGCGTCGAGAACAGGGCAAGGTTCATGTGCGACACGCTGAAGGCCGTCCGCAAGGAAGTGGGCAAGAAGTTCCCGCTCTGGTGCCGCACCAGCATCTATGAGGTCTATTATGTCAAGGGTGGGAACGTCGCCGAGTACGGTGTCACCCTCCAGGACACGCTGGTACACGTGCCCATGTTTGTTAAGGCTGGCGCCGACGCCATCCACCTTTCGCAGGGCGGCTTCTACGATTATGCCTGGCAGTATTTCACGATGTGCCCGGTGGAGGTCGACGGCGTAGCCCCCAACCTTGACCTGGTCGAGCAGGTCAAGAAGGTGGTCAGAGTCCCCGTGATCGCCGCGGCGCACATCACCCCCGAGGTCGGCGAGAGGGCCGTCAGACAGGGGAAGCTGGACTTCGTGGCCATGGGCAGGGCGCTACAGGCCGACCCCGACCTCCCCAACAAGATCAAGGCAGGCAGGGAGAAGGACATACGGCCCTGCATCCTCTGCAACCACTGCATCGAGACGCTGCCTTGGGCCGACGGCGTGGTCTGCGTGGTCAACCCCGCTGTGGGCAGAGAGAAGGACTTCGAGATCAAGAAGGCTGCCAAGCCGAAGAAGGTCGTCATCGCCGGAGGAGGCCCTGCCGGCCTGGAGGCAGCCCGCGTGGCTGCGCTGAGGGGGCACCAAGTCACGCTGTACGAGAAAGAGCGAAAGCTGGGCGGGCAATTGATACCGGCGGCCGTGCCGCCTCACAAGCAGGTCATAAACGAGCTGACCGCCTACATGATCAAGCAGTTGAAGAAGGCCAAGGTCAAGGTGGAACTGGGCAAGGCACTGACCCCCGAGGAGGTTAAGAAGGTCAAGCCCGACGTGGTCATCGTTGCTGCCGGAGTGAAACCGCTTATCCCAAGCCCGGACGACATCCCCGGCCTTGACGCGCTCAAGAACGTGGTCACCGCTGATGATGTCCTGCTGGGCAAGGCGAAGGTCGGCAACAGGGTGCTCGTCATCGGCGGCGACCTTGTGGGCTGCGAGGTCGCCGAGTTCCTCGTTGACCAGGGCAAGCAGGTGGCCATCACCCGAAGAAGCCAGTTCATGGCGAACAAGATGAATCCCGACATGAGGATGCTGCTCGTGGACAGGCTGGCCAAGAAGGGCGTCCTGATGTTCCCTAACACGCAGTATCAGGGCGCATCAGATACCGGCGTGCGCATCCACGTCCGGGGCGGCATCACGTCCATGGCCGAGATAGCAGCCGATGCGATGAAGAACGTCAGTGCCGACACCATCGTTCTCGCCGCCGGCTCAACGCCGACCACCGACCTGAAGACAGCGCTGGAGGGCAAAGGCGTCGAGGTCAAGTGCATCGGCGACTGCGTCGAGCCCAGGACGATACTGGAAGCCATAAAGGAGGGCTGGCAGACAGCTCTCGAAATCTAAGGAGGTACGCCGGAGATGGCGAAGCTGAAGCTGAACAATCTGAAGCTCGATCATATCGCTGTCGTGGTCACGAACATCGAGAAGGCCGTCAAGTTCTACTCGAAGGCATTCGGCATCAAGTTCGAGGAGATCGCACAGCACGACCTGCCGCCCGATGTCGTCTACAAGGGCAAGCCCTGCCCGTACACCATGAAGGTGACCTTCGGCCAGATGGGGCCCGTACGGCTGGAGCTGGTGCAGGTGGTCAAGGGCGAGTGCATCTACACCGATTTCCTCAAGGCGAAGGGGCAGGGCGTACATCACCTCGGCTTCGAGGTGGCGGACCTGGAGAAGGAGATAGCCAACGCCGAGTCGCAGGGGCTCGAAATGGTCTGCTACCTCAAGATAGTGGGCATCATGGCCTTCGCCCACTTCGACAGCAAGAAGACCAACGGCCTCAAGATCGAGCTTGTCCAGGAGAACGTGCGCGAGAGGATCATGAAGAAGCTGTCCGAGGAAGGCTAGCCCTCTGAAGAAGTGGTGGTATCGTGAGGGGGAGCCCGGCGCTGGTCGAATATCTGATCCGGCGGGGCTCCCCTGTTTTGTGGGCTACGTAGAGCTGGCGTGCGCGGGCTATCACGCTGAGCCCGCCGCTTTTCTGTCATTCTGAGGGAGTCCGCCCCAGGCGGACGAGCGAAGAGTCTCCGAGATTGTTCGCTGCCCCTTCGCGCTGCGCAGGGCTTCGGCTCAGAATGACATGTGTTGAACGGCAAGGTGGGTGCAGCGCAGCGAAACCCACCATTCCCGGTTCCCCCTTTCGCAAAGGGGGATCAAGGGGGATTTCGGCGTAGGGGCGACCCGATGCGGTCGCCCGTAGGGGCGGTTCGCGAACCGCCCCAACCCGGGATACGCACGGAAGGGAATTGACCAATGCCCCGTCCCAGAAACGTCTTC
Organism: uncultured Dehalococcoidia bacterium; assembly: GCA_964490995.1. Classification (GTDB taxonomy): domain Bacteria; phylum Chloroflexota; class Dehalococcoidia; order SZUA-161; family SZUA-161; genus CAZBET01. The sequence goes on along the minus strand of CAZBET010000027.1, from coordinate 4,341 downwards.
GTCTGCCGGAAGAACGGTAGGGTGGGTGCAGCGCAGCGAAACCCACCGCTCCTATACCGGTAGGCTGGAGCAGGTGATCCAGCCAATCTTTCGTGTCATTGCGAGGAGTACGCCTGGCCGGACGACGAGGCAATCTCAAAGCTCGGTGTGAAGAACAACGGTGAGATTGCTTCGCTTCGCTTCGCTCGCAATGACATCGACGAGGAATAAGCCAATGCCACGCCCCAGAAACGTCTTCGTCTGCCGGCAGTGCGGCAATGAGAGCCCGAAATGGCAGGGACGCTGCCCCGAGTGCAGCGAATGGAATACCTACGTCGAGACCACAGTCAGCCGCACCTCTTCCGCCGCTGCGGCAGCCGACGTCCAGGAACTGGCCAAGCTTCCCGCGAACTCCGCACCCCGCCTCGCCCTGCCCCTGGCCGAGTTCAACAGGGTGCTCGGCGGCGGCATAGTACCCGGCTCGATAGTGCTCATCGGAGGCGACCCCGGAATCGGCAAATCCACGCTCCTGCTCCAGGTGGCGGGACTGGCTGCGGAATGCCTGGGCAAGGTGCTCTACGCCTCGGGCGAGGAATCCGCGCACCAGATAAAGTTACGGGCCGACAGACTGGGGGTGCGCGGCGAGGGGCTCTACGTCCTTCCCGAAACAGACATCGAGAACGTCATTGAGCGGGCAAAGGAGCTTTCCCCGCAACTGGTCATCATAGACTCCATCCAGTCCGCGCACCTGGGCAGCGTGACCTCCGCCGCGGGCAGCATCGCCCAGGTCCGCGAATGCACCGTCACTCTGATGCGCTGGGCCAAAGCGACCAACACCCCGGTCTTCATAGTAGGGCACGTGACCAAGGATGGGTCGATTGCCGGCCCCAACACTCTGGAGCACATTGTCGACGCCGTGCTCTACCTGGAAGGAGAGCGCTACAGCTCGTACCGGCTTCTGCGGGGGGCCAAGAACCGCTTCGGCTCGACCAACGAGGTCGGTGTCTTTGAGATGAGGGACATAGGACTGGCTGAAGTTCCCAACCCTTCCCAGGTCTTCCTGTCACAGCGCGCTGAGGGGACGGTCGGCTCGGTCATCGTCCCTGCGCTCGAGGGCACCAGGCCGCTTCTGGTGGAGATCCAGGCGCTGACCAGCCCCACCGCCTTCGGACTGCCCCGCCGCAACGCCAACGGGGTTGACTACAACCGGCTTCTGATGATCATTGCCGTGCTCTCGAAGCGGGCAAGACTGCCGTTGGGCACGCAGGATGTAATCCTCAACGTCGCGGGCGGGATCAGGGTGAACGAGCCAGCCGCAGACCTGGGCATCGCCCTGGCCATTGCCTCAAGCTGCCGCAACGCGCCGGTCAAACCCGAAATGGTGGCCTTGGGGGAAATCGGCCTCGGCGGAGAACTGCGGAGCGTATCTCAGGTGGAGAAACGCCTGGCCGAGGCCGCCAAGCTGGGCTTCACGTCCTGCCTCCTCCCACCACCCCACGGCGGACAGAAGCTTCCCCCGGAGATCAAGGTCATCACGGCCACCACGCTCTCTCAGGCGTTGAGACTGGGGCTAACCCGAAACGCCGACGCCGAATAGGGACGGGCACGGCATGCCGTGCCCCTGCCAGAGACAGACGTCGCCATGTTTCAGGTACGCTCGTGCTGCCGCCTCACGATTCCCGCGAAGAAATCCCTGGGAACAACCTTGAAGAGCAGCAGCCCGAGGTTGTACTCCAGGCCGGGGACGCAGATGGTCTTTCCCTTCTTCAGGGCCTTCAGCCCGGCCTCGGCCGTTGCCGCGGCAGTCATCATCTTACGCCTCGCCGC
>CAZBET010000027.1:0-2435 GCA_964490995.1 uncultured Dehalococcoidia bacterium | reverse complement strand
CTTCAGAAACAGCTTGGTCAGGTGCAACAACGAGACGGCGTTGACCTGGACCATCTCAAGCTCTCTCTGCAAGTCAGTCTCGGAGAACTTGCCGTAGACGCCGAATCCCGCGTTGTTCACCAGTACATCAACCCTGATGCGGTCTCGTCCCAGTTCCGAGAACACCTCGGCCGGCGCTTTGGGCTCCGACAGGTCTTTGGCCAGTACCTTCACGGTCGTTGCGTACTTGCCCTCGATCTCCTTCTTCAACGCTTCGAGCCTGTCCCGTCTCCGCGCCACCACCACCACGTTCTTGCCATCCTGCGCCAGCAGCCTCGCCAGTTCGAGGCCAATTCCACTGGATGCCCCGGTCACGAGCGCATATGCGTCTTTGCTGCCGATCATTCCCCCTCCTTGTACCCGTGCTTGCCAACCCCCGAGCCGTGCTGAGACGTCTCGGAGCACTTGAGGCAAGCCTCACGGCGATTGGGCCATTATGTGAATAAGAAGCGGAAGAAGTCAAGGGGACGTGGGCGCGGAGACCGCGCCCCTACGCTCACCGCTGCGGTTGTGGTTCTGGTCTTCGACCCCGTGGGGTTAGCTGTCTTTGCGAGGCGCCGAAGGCGCCGTGGCAATCGCCCAGTGTGACATCAGACACGTGGGGGCACGACATGCCGTGCCCCTACCAATGAATAACGTTCGCGGATTGATGAAGCAGGGGCGCAAGGCCTTGCGCCCCTGCATGTTAGCGCCCTTTGAACTTCGGCTTCCTCTTCTCGAAGAATGCAGCCATGCCTTCCTTGAAGTCCTCGGTCTGGAAACAGATGCGCTGCGCAAGCGTCTCGAAGTCCAACTGCGACTCAAGATCGTTCACCGCGCCCCTGTAAACGCCGCGCTTGATGAGCTCTATAGCAATAGACGGCCCGTTGGCTAACCTTCTGGCGAGATCCATGGTCGCACTCATCCACTGGTCGTGAGGCACCACCTTGTTCACCAGCCCCCGCCGCTCCGCCTCCTGAGCATCCAACGTGTCGCCCATCAACAGCAGTTCGAGGGCTTTTGACGCACCCACCATGCGTGGCAGATAGTACGTGGCGCCGCCGTCCGGGACGAGCCCCCTCTTGACGAAGACCATGCCGAACCTGGCCTTCTCGGAGGCTATCCTGAAGTCGCAGGCCAGGGCCAGCGAGAAGGTGACGCCGGCCACGATCCCAGGTATGGCGGCGATTGTCGGCTTGGGAAAACGGCGCACGGGAAGTATCCACCAGCCCAGCGACCTCTTGAGCATGAAGACCTCTGTCTCCGCGGTGTAGTCCGCAGTCAACTCTTTGGCATCCGCGCCGGTGCTGAACGCCTCGCCCGCGCCGGTGATGACCAGCACCTTTACCGTGTCGTCAGTGCGAAGCTCGGTGGCGAGGCGGTTCACCTCCGTCCTCATCGCCTCGGTGACGGCGTTTAGCTTCTCGGGACGGTTGAAAGTTATGATGGCAATCCCTTCCTCTTTGGTGAACAGGAGCCCATCGACAGCCACAGAATACCTCCTCACAGCGGCCTGCTGAGAAACTCTAAGTTCTAGTTCCTAAATCCCAAACAATATCGAATGCCCAAAGCTTCGATTTGCCCAAACGTTTTGAATTCTGACCATTTGGATTTTGAATTTGCCTTCGACACAAGCTCAGGCCAGGGTTTAGGATTTAGGGCTTAGAGATTAGGATTTGCCCTTTACTTGCCCTTGAACTTCGCCGGCCTGCCCTCCATGAAGGACTTGATGCCCTCCTGGAAGTCCTGGGTGTTGAACAGGACGCTCTCGACATAGGCCTCGTAGTCCATGTGAGCGGCGATGTCGGTCTCGTTGGCACCCCTGTAAATGGCGGCCTTGGCGAATCCCAACGCTGTGGGGGAGTTCTCCGATATCTTCGTTGCCATCTCCTTGGCCGCCGTCATCAACTGGTCGGCGGGGACAACCTTGTTCACCATGCCTATGCGGTCGGCCTCCCTGGCATCAACCGCCTCCGCCTTGAACACCAGCTCCAGGGCCCGTGCCGTACCGATAAGCCGGGGCAACGTCATGGTGGAACCCGACTCCGGTATGACCCCTCTCTTGGTGAAGATCATATTGAAGCGGGCCGCCTCGGAGGCTATCCTTATGTCACACGCGAGGGCGAGAGCCAGGCCGCCTCCGGCGGCTACGCCATTCACCGCGGCGATGACCGGCTTGGGCAGGTTCCTTATCTTGAGCACGGTGGTCAGTATGTTGCCGTCACCGCGTATCATCTCCTCCATTGTCGTCTGGTGCAGCTTGTGCGTCTCGCCCAGCGACATCAGGTAAGCGACATCGGCCCCCGTGCAGAACGCCTTACCCGCGCCGGTGATTATGAGCACCCTTGCGCTACGGTCCTTAGCCACCCTGGTGAGTACCGCGTCCATCTCCCGCTGCATAACAGCGTCGAAGGCGT
>CAZBET010000026.1:0-12917 GCA_964490995.1 uncultured Dehalococcoidia bacterium | reverse complement strand
TTCATGGTTCGACAGGCTCACCACGAACGGCAACTCCGCATCCTATCCACGGATTGGGGGCCAGGTGGAGGGGTTGACAGACGTTGTCGCCCCTGCACCAAATCGGTGACCTGCCTCGGTTCGCCGAGCCTGCCCCGGCGCGTGATGAGAGGCCTCTACCGTTGAATGCGCGCTGAGCCGCCCTTGGCGAAGGCCCGGACCTGCTCGACAGTCGCCATGGTGGTATCGCCGGGAAAGGTGGTCAGCAGCGCCCCGTGCGCCCAGCCCAGGTTCACGGCCTCCTGCTCCGGCTCGCCGGTGAGGAGGCCGTAGAAGAGGCCTGAGGCAAACCCGTCCCCGCCGCCGACCCGGTCGTAGACGTCCAGCTCGCACGTCGGGGAGACGAACGACAGCGCATTGATCCAGGCGACGGCACGCCAGGAATGGCGGTTGGCGGAGTGGACTTCGCGCAGGGTGGTGGCGACAATCTTGATTCGTGGGAACCTGGCCACAACGTTGTCGATCATGCTGAGGAAGGCGCTGGGGTCGAGCTTGGACTTCGAGCCTGTATGCCCACCCGGGATGCCCAGCCCCAACTGGAGGTCTTCTTCATTGCCCACCAGGACGTCCACGTTCTCAACGATGCGGCTGATGACCGACTGGGCGCGCTCCTGCCCGCCCCAGATGTTCCACAGCTTGGGGCGGTAATTCAGGTCGAACGAGACGACCGCCCCGGCGGCTCTGGCCGCTTTCATGCCTTCGATGATGACCTCGCCAGTGGTTTCGGAGAGTGCGGCGAAGATGCCGCCGCTGTGGAACCAACGCAGCCCGCCGGCGAAGATGGCGTTCCAGTCGAAGTCACCTGGCTTGAGCCGCGCGGCGGCTTCGTTGGAGCGGTTGTAGAAGACGACCGGTGCCCGCACCCCGTAGCCGCGGTCGCTATAGACCGTGGCCATGTTGGGGCCGCGGACGCCGTCGTGCTTGAATTGCCTGTAGAACGGCTTCACCCCCATGGCCCGCACGCGCTCGGCGATCAAGTCGCCGATGGGATAGTCCACCATGGCGGTGGCGATGCCGGTCTTCAGGCGGAAGCAGTCTGAGAGATTGGCGGCGCAGTTGAATTCCCCGCCGCTAACGTGGATCTGACACTCGGTCGCCTTGCGGAAGGGGACAACGCCCGGGTCGAGCCGGTGCACGAGTGCGCCGAGCGAAAGAAAGTCGAGTGCGCCGTCAGGGGGGATGCTGAGGCCGTATTTCATGGCTTCTCTCCTTCCGAGAATCCTGGTTCGCTGGTCGGGTGCTACAAGCCCGCGGTCATCGTGCGGTCCACTCCGTATGGAACGTGCCCTCCCGGTCAATCCGCCGGTAGGTGTGGGCACCGAAGTAGTCGCGCTGGGCCTGGGTCAGGTTGGCAGGCAGGCGCTCGCTGCGGTAGGCGTCGTAGTAGGCCAGTGCCGAACTGAAGGCCAGCGCCGGGATGCCGCTCCCAGCGGCCAGCGCCACCACCGTGCGCAGAGCGGACTGGCGGGCGTTCATTGCCTCTGCAAACGCGGGGTCCGTCATCAGGTTGGCCAGGCCGGGCGACCGCTCGAAGGCCTGGCGGATGTCGTTCAGGAAGCGGGCGCGGATGATGCACCCGCCGCGCCAGATGCGGGCAATCTCGCCGCAATTCAGGCCGTAGCCGTATTCCCTGTCCGCCTGGCGCATCAGGCCGAAGCCCTGGGCGTACGAGCAGATTTTGGCCGCGTACAGGGCATCCCGCACGCAGCCGACGACGGATTCCGGGGCGGCGGTGATGCGCGTCTCGGGACCGGCAAGCAATTTCGATGCAGCGATGCGCTCGTCCTTGTACGCCGAGACGATGCGGCTCTCCACGGCAGCGTTGATGGTGGGGGTAGGAGCACCCAGGTCGAGGGCGTTCTGCGAAGCCCACTTGCCGGTGCCTTTCTGCTGGGCCTCGTCGAGGATAAGGTCCACGACGGCACGGCCCGTCTCCGCATCCGACCGCGTGAAAATGTCGGCGGTGATCTCGATCAGGTACGACTCGAGTTCGCTGCGGTTCCAGTCGCTGAAGACCTCGTGCAGGCGGGCGTTGTCCAGCCCCAGGCCACGGTGCAGGATATCGTAGGCTTCGGCGATGAGCTGCATGTCGCCGTACTCGATGCCGTTGTGCACCATCTTCACGTAGTGGCCGGCGCCGCGCGGACCCATGTAGGCCACGCAGGGCTCGTCCCCGACCCGAGCGCTGATGGCCTCGAAAACGGCTTTGACCAATTCCCAGCCTTCAGGCTGGCCGCCGGGCATGATGGCCGGACCCCACAGTGCGCCGTGCTCGCCGCCGCTGACGCCGGTGCCCATATAGATGATGCCTTTGGCTTCCAGTTCCTTCGAACGACGCTCGGTGTCCAGGAAGAAGGTATTGCCGCCGTCGATCAGCAGGTCGCCCGGCCTGAGCGCATCGCGCAGGCTGGCGATGGCCGCGTCAACCGGTTTCCCGGCCGGGACCATCATCATGATTCGGCGTGGGCGTTGCAGCGCGGCGAGGAACTCGTCCAGGGTGGCGCACGCGAACAGGTCTCTGCCAGGGTGTTTTGCGCCGAGGGCCTTCACTTTCGTGGCATCGAGGTCATAGCCGGCCACGCGGAAGCCGTTGCGCTCCATGTTGAGCGCCAGATTGTGGCCCATGACGCCCAGTCCGACGATGCCGATTCTACAGTTCATGCTCTCTTCTCCTGAAGGGCACTGCGTCGCACCTTGCCGACTGGATTTGCCGTGCAGACGCAGTCATCCTGTTAGGCGGCCTCGGTCGGAGCGGGAAGGTGCGACCCAGCCTCGCTCGACTTGACTCGATACAATATCTCTCCCGCTCGCGGGACGTAGAGAATGCCTTCGTCTTCGCGATCTCTCCATTCGCTCACGTTCACCTTAGCCGGGTCGACGTAGCCCAGGTTCAGGCGAGCGCACTCATCGGCGGGGATTCTGCTTGCCAGCGATAGCCTGACATTCGGCTTCTCGATGCCGTTTTCCATCACGCCCCAGCCGCGCAGGTGGGTGCTGTGCGCCAGCACACCCAGCGGGATGTGCTTGAAGCGTTCCCAGTCGGCGAGGAAGTAGGGCAGGATGTGATAGCCGATTTGACGAAGGTATTTGCCGTGTGCACGGCTGACCACCTCCAGGTGAGGGGCATAGATGATTACCTCACCGCCGACGGCGACCGCCGGCTCGAGCTTGTACATGGCTTTGGCGGCGGTCCAGAGTTCATCGTACATGTCCGGGGCGCAGGATAGCACGCGCTGGAACGGTTTCTCGCACCAGCGAATGTGACGCTGGGCCGACAAGTCCGCCGCCGCGCTCCAGGCCTCGAACGGGTCGCCGATGAAGATCCCGTCCAGGTCGTGACCCTCCACAGTCAGCGCTGCTACCGTGACCGGGGTCGGGAGCCGTTTCGCCGCTGTGTGGATCATCGTGCGCACCGGTGTGTCCTTGACACCGATGACCCCAACCACGCCTGCCAGCGCTCCCAGCCAGTGACTGGCGTTGATCATCTCGGGACCGGAGATGCCGGGAAACAGGTACTTGGCTCCGCCGGAGAAGCCGACTATTTCGTGCGGGAAGGTTGGCCCGAGGATGAGAATGTGGTCGCATTGCAGGGCGGCCTTGTTGACGCGGATGTCGACCCGCTCCGGCAGTGATGGGTGCCAGCGCTTCCCCGCAATGGCTCTGATCTCGTCCGCTTCCATCACGCCGAGGGTGGTCAACGTGGACGCGTCCCTCCAGTGGTGGTTTGACAGGCCGATGTGTCTGTATCTCGTTCTGCGTTCTTGAGCGGTGATGCCGAGCAGCTTGTTCAGCCTCCGTTCCGATAGGGCGGGGTGCGTCCCCGGGGCGACCATGAAATCGAGTTGTGTCGTGTCGCGCAGAATCTCAACAAGCGTGCGAAAGAGAAACGGCAGCGGCAACGAGCGGGTGTGGTCGGGGATCAGCACTAGCACCTTCTGCCGCGTAAATCGCCGGTCGAGACCCTTGTGCAGGGTTTCGATGCTCTGCTGCTCATGGAGGACCTGGCCTTGGGGGGCGATTGCCTGAGCAAGAATCATGTCCGTCTCCACCTAGGGGCGACGAGGAGGTCGCCTCTCCCAGTATCAAACACCACTGAAAGCGGAGAACCCGCCATCGACCGGGACGACAATCCCCGTCACGAAAGCCGCTGCAGGCGAGACCAGCCAGAGCAGCGCACCCAGCAGGTCTTCCGGGGCGCCGAAGCGTCTCATCGGTGTGTGGCGGATAATCGACTGGCCGCGCGGTGTCAACGCGCCGGTGTCTCTGTCGGTCAGCAGGAAGCGGTTCTGGTCGGTCAGGAAGAACCCGGGGGCGATGGCGTTGACGCGCACCTCGGGCGAGTATTCCTGTGCCATGTGCACCGCGAGCCATTGGGTGAAGTTGCTGACGCCTGCCTTGGCAGCGGAATAGGCCGCGATGCGGGTCAGCGGGCGGAAGGCGTTCATCGAAGAGATATTCACGATAACGCCGGATCTCTGTTTGGCCATCGACCTGCCGAAGACTTGCGACGGCAGGATGGTGCCCATCAGGTTCAGCTCGAAGACCCAGCGCAGAGCCTCGGCGGGGAGCTCGAAGAAGGACTGCTCCGGGCTTGTTGTAGCCTGCGGTTTGTTGCCGCCCGCGCCGTTGACCAGGATGTCCACGCGCCCGAATTGTGCCAGCACGGCCTGTGCGGCAGTTTCGATGCTGGACCTGTCGAGCGCGTTGCAGGATATGCCTACGGCGTTCGCCCCGCTGGAACGAATGTCGGCGGCCAGGGATGCGGCAGCTTCGGCGTTCAGGTCCAGCACAGCGACTGCTGCTCCGGCTGCGGACAGCGCCCGGCACATGGCCCCGCACAGCACGCCCGCGCCCCCGGTCACGACGGCGGTCTTCCCTCGAATGTCGAAGAGTTGACTGTTCATCTTTCACCTACCCAACAGATCGAGGTGCTTCTTGAAGTGCGCCTGCAGCCCATCCCGGTAGGCTCGTTCATGCTTCACCAGCGCCGCTCTCAACTCGGAGCCAAACCGCTCGAGTAGAGAGCCATAGGTGACATGCAGAACCTCGCGGGCATGGAAGTTGTCGAGCAGGGCTGGCAGGTCGGCTTCGGCGGAGACAGGCGGGATATTCCTCACTTCGGCGGAAACGTGATAGCTGGCGCGGTCGGCTGCATAGCGCTCCCGGGATAGCTCCAGCATCCGGCGGAGGAGAGCGGGTTCCAGGCGTGCCAGCACCCGCAGTGCTTCGAGAAAACTCGTCCCGGCTGTCTTGACGTGCAGGCGCGTCCCCCAGTGCTTGGCCAGCAACGGGTAGACGCTGAACTTGTCCGAGCCCGAGTGCAGGCTGATCTTGTACGTCCCAAAGTGAGCCGTCACAGCGGCGTGCCCGGCCATTTCCTCGTCCAGCGCAGCCAGATTGCCGATGTAGTCCACGCCCTTCTCAAAGCGCCCGATGAAGCGCGGCGCCAGCGAGGTGAAGCGAATGCCCCGGCGGGTCAGCTCGCTGGCGATGAAGAAATGCTCCAGCGGTGTGGTTGGCGTATCGGTCTCATCTACGGAGACCTCGAAGTCGAAATCGGCCTTCATCTCGGACAAGCGGTGATACATCGCGGCTGCATGCTCAATCGCCCTGCCGTACTTGACAGCCGCCCGCAGCAGGTACTCGAGGTCGAACCGTCCCCAGGGCTGGCCTTCTCCTGGGCCCAGATACAACGCCGAGAGCTGATCCTGTTCCAAGCCGCGCGCCTTCTCCTGAATGACGGCGAACGAGTCGGTGGCGGCCGCATTGTCCACGTAGTCGCCGGGGTCGACGGTGAACATGGTGTAGCCGGCAGCGACGAAGGGCGGCAGGTCGTCAGGCGATTTCAGGTGGTCGGCATCCGCTCCCCAGGGGGCATCCCAACCGGCGGCTTCGACCGCCCGCCGGGCGTCGTCGAGCACGTGCCGAGCGCTGCGACCCGTACGGGCGTTCTCTCGAACGGATTGCTGGGCAAAGACTGGGGCCAGGCGGCTGCCCCGCGCGGCAGCAATATGGCCCTCCGTGGCGAGGCCGAGGCGGTCGCCGAAGCCGAAGGACGGCGACAGAGAAAGAGGACTGAGCATGGCACTATCCGCAGCAGGGCGGTGGCGTCAAGCGGCTGCACCCGTCCAGCTTGTAGGTACGTCTGGCTAGACCGACAGCGAGTTCAGTCATCATGTGGCGCGCATCCTCCAGATCGACAATGTGACGTACGACCAGCCCGGCGACCCAATCGGCGGATGCCCGTCGCCAGACGTCGTGCCGGGCGGGGATGGAGCAGAAAGCGCGCGTGTCATCATTGAACCCAGCGGTATTGTAGAGGCCGGCTGTCTCCATGACCTCGTCGAAGTAGCGGCGGATCCCATTCAGGCTGTCTAAGAACCACCAGGGCGGGCCGAGTTTCACGGCGGGATAGTACCCGGCCAGCGGGGCAAGCTCACGCGCATAGTTCGTCTCGTCCAGGGTGAACAGGATAAGAGTCAGGCGCGGGTCGCTCCCGAACCTGTTCAGCAGTGGAAGCAGGTTGCGCGTGTACTCTGTCTGGATCGGGATGTCTGCCCCCCGATCAGGGCCGAAACGCTCGAAGAAGGATTGGTTGTGGTTGCGCAGGGAACCGGGGTGGAGCTGCATCACCAGCCCGTCTTCGATGCTCATGCGGGCCATTCCCATCAGCATGTGGGCAGTGAAGCGGGCTGCGTTCTGGGCGGTCGATTCGCCACGGAGGGCAGTAGCGAATATCGCCTCGGCCTCCGCTGAGGACAGTTCCGCGCTGGCAGGCGTCAGAAGGGCATGGTCGGTGGCCGTGGCGCCCAACGACTTGAAGAACTCGCGGCGCTGTTCCAGAGCCTGGATGTAAGTTGCATAGCTCACAACATCCACGCCGCTGACTTCACTCAGTCGTCGGATGCTGGAGCGCCAGCCCGGAGCTTCTAGGTTGACGACAGCATCCGGGCGGAAAGTGGGCCGGACAGCGCCCCCCCAACCGCTTCGCAGAATGGCTTGATGGTGCTCGAGGGTATCGGTGGCAGCGTCTGTGGTGCACAGCACTTCGATGTTAAACCTCTCGAACAGCGCGCGCGGGCGGAATTCGGGAGTGGCGAGTTTGGCGGCAATCTGGTCGTAGAGCCGGTCGGCGTTGGAGGCGGATGGTTTCTCGTCCACGCCGAAGACCCCGCTCAGTTCGTGCGTGAGCCAGATGCCGGAGGGTGTGCCGCGGAAGACATGGAAGGCCTCGCAGAAACGCCGCCAGACGAGCCGGTGGTCGGATTCGACAGCGACACCATCCCTGCGTGGAACGCCCATCTTGTCGAGCGGGATGCCCTGCGAATAGAGCATGCGCGTGACGTAGTGGTCAGGGATGATGAACAAATCGACGGGGGATCCAAAGGAAACCTCTGCCTCGGCGAACAGGCGCGGGTCCACATGCCCGTGCGGGCAGACGTACGGCAAACCAGCCACCTGTTCGTAGAGCTGGACGGCGATTCTCTTCTGGGCGGGGTCCGGGCTGAACAGGCGGTCGCGAGGGAGTACGCTCATGCCGTACTCCCGTTCTTGGACAAGGAACAGACCTCTATGCTGCCTCTATCCTGTTGCAGAACGCCGATGGCTATCATGTCGTTGCAGCAGACCAGCGCAGTGCGACCCTCGTTCAGACTGAGGAAGTGCCCTAGGCCGTCAATGCCGTTCTCGGGTCCACCGCCTGCGACCTGATGCATATGGGCCGCGGGGGTGGGGATACCGGCGGCCTCCGGCTCCGTGACCGTAGTCTACGCATTTGGGTGGCAGAAGTCAATTCGCGGGGCTTGACAGCCAAGAGCACGGCAACCCATCATAGTCCCCTGGATGACGGGGCGGGTCACGCCGCCCCCTCAGCCGCCATGGGGAATCCCGGCCTGAGTGTGAGGGAGAATGAGCGATAGCGTGCCCACCAATCAGAACTGGCTGTTCCATAGAGGCGACATTCCAGCCGCGATTCAACCTACGTTTAAAGAATCTGGCTGGGAAAGCGTAACCGTTCCGCATACCTGGAATGCATTAGATGCCCAGCAAGGCAAAGGGAAGAAGGTCGCGTTCCTGCTCAGCAGGTTCGGCGGATATCATCGTGGTCCGGGATGGTACCGTCATTGGGAAACCATTCCCCAAGGCTATGCCTCCAAACGCGTTTTCTTGCGATTCGAGGGCGTCTGTAGTGTTGCCGACGTCTACGTGAATGGTAGCTGGATTGCCCAGCATCGGGGAGCTTTTGCCGCGTTTTGCGTCGATATTACGAACAACGTGAGATTCGGGGAAAGGAATCTCATCGTTGTGCGGGCGGACAATAGCCCTCAGAAGGATGTCGCACCACTCAGCGGGGATTTTCCGATGTTCGGCGGGATATATCGTCCTGTGCACTTGTTGATCAAGAATGCCGTCTGTATAACCCCCCTGGACTACGGTTCCGCCGGAGTCTATTTGAAGCAAACGAGCGTTACCGACGAACACGCAATCGTGGACGTTACCGTCAAATGCGCAAATCTTGTTGAGAATCCATTGGAATCCATCAGAGACCTGAGTCTCAGCATGACGTTGTTTGACGCGAATGGGAAAGCGGTCCTCCAAAGAACGAGGCCAGTACAGTTCTCTGGTCGCTCAGACATCGATGTCCATGACCAACTTGTGGTGACGAATCCGCATCTGTGGAACGGCCGAACGGACCCGTACCTGTACCACGTTGAAGTGAAACTGATGCAGGACGGGCGGATTCTGGACGAAACCACGCAACCGCTCGGGCTGCGATACTATCGTATCGACCCTGATAGAGGATTCTTCTTGAATGGGCAGCCGTACTATGTTCATGCAGTCTGCCAACATCAAGACAGGTTCAACAAAGGCTGGGCAACCTCCGCGGAGGATCTCGAAGAGGATATGCAGCATCTGGATGAACTGGGGGTGCGCGGAATAAGACTCGCCCATTATCAGCATCCAGACCGCATCTATGAGTTGTGCGATCAAAAGGGAATCCTCGTTTGGACAGAGACCCCGCTTGTGAATCAAGTGAGACATACCAGGGCATTCCTCGAGAATGCACAGCAGCAATTGAGGGAGCTGATACGGCAGAACTTCAATCATCCCTGTGTGGCATGGTGGGGGCTGTGTAATGAAGTCGGGTTGTATGAACTACGTGACCCATCTCCTGTGATCAAGAGACTACACGATATCGCGAGAATCGAGGATCCTACACGCTATACGGTTCTGGCCGGCGTTGCGCAAGCCGCATTTCGGAAGAAACTGAACCGCAGTACAGACCAACTGGGACTCAATGCCTATCCTGGTTGGTATTACGGAGTACCGGCAGATATGACGTCTTACGCCCGGCGGTTCAACGCTTCGGGTAACTTCAGGGGATTGTGCATAAGTGAATACGGCGCTGGAGCGGCGATCACGCATCACGAACAGAATCCGAAGAAAGTGAGACCGAGCAGCCACTGGCATCCCGAAGAATGGCAAAGCTATGCGCACGAAGAGAACTACAGGGCAATTCGGAGCCTCCCTTTCGTCTGGGGGTCATTTGTGTGGGCGATGTTTGACTTCGCGGTACCCTTTCGCAACGAGGGGGACACACCCGGGCGAAATGACAAGGGGTTGGTCACCTATGATAGAAAGACGCGCAAAGATGCCTTCTTCTTCTATCAAGCCAACTGGACCGAGAGGCCCATGGCACATATCACCAGTCGACGTCACGTTGAGCGAACGGACCCTAGAACTCACGTGAAGGCATATTCAAATTGCGAAAGAGTGGAGTTGTTTGTGAACGGGAAATCGCTCGGAGCGATGCGACCCAAGGGATTTGGGATCTTCCTGACCGAGGAAGTGGAGCTCGTCTCAGGGAGCAATGTTATCGAGGTGAGAGCGTCAGGCAAGAACCAGGACGCTGTCGACAGATGCACCTGGAACTTGGTCAAGAGGCAGATTGCGGAGTCCGGCCGCTGCCGGAGTGCAGAAGACGTCCCGGTTGGACAGGAGTCTAGAAGATGATCTCCTCGTCAACCAGGCGTGAGATCTCCTTCGTCGACATGCCTATCAGCTCGCCGAAAACGTACTCGTTGTGTTCGCCGATGAGTGGCGCTGATCTGGTGACCCTAGCCGGCGTCTCGGAGAAGCGCCAGGGCGGCCCCAGGACAACCTGCTTCCCCATGACGGCATGCTGCACCTCAACCGCGAGGCCACGCTCCTTGAAGTGCGGGTCGGCGAAGATCTCGGCGTTGCTGAAGGAGGGCATGGCCGCAACACCGGCCTTCTGGAGGCTCTCGGTCACTTCGTAGTGAGTGTGACTAATGGTCCAGCCCGCGATGATTCTGTCCAGTTCCTCCTGGTTCTTCCACCGGCTGAATCCATCGGCAAATCTCTCGTCCATGGCCCACTCGGGATGGCCGGCCGCCTGGCATAGGGCCCGCCACTCCTCGTCGTTGCCCACGGCTATGCTGACCCACTTGTCTTCACCCCGGCACCGGTAGCAGTTGTGCGGAGCCATGATTCTATCCCTGTTCCCACTTCGAGTCTGCACCCTGCCGTTCATGATGTACTCCATCAACGCGTCCCCGGTGAAAACAGCCAGGCTCTCCACGGAGGACATATCTATGTGCTGACCGTAGCCTGTCTCCTGCCGGCAGTTCAACGCCGCCAGAACGGCAAAGGCGCTCGTGGCGGCGCTCATGAGGTCGGTCGAACCGGTCATCGGGTTCGGCGGAGCGTCGCTGTAACCCGTCAAATGGGCCAGCCCGCTGTAGCAGGCGAAGCTGGGGGCGTAGCCCCCGTAGCGACGCAATGGGCCCTCCTGACCAAAAGCGGAGGACGATAGCATGACTATGTCGGGCTTCACTTCCTTCAACACTTTATAGCCGAGACCGATCGCATCCATAGCCCCTGGCCGCAGGTTCTCACTTGCCACATCGCTGACCTGGATTACCCTTTTCGCCAGTTCCACAGCCCTGGGCTGTTTGAGGTTGAGCCTGATTGACATCTTGTTCAGATTGATGCTGTTGAACACCGGCGAGTGATCCACGCCCTCAAACGCTTGTCCAATGGTCAGAGTCATCTTTCTGGAAGGGTCTGGCCGCGCCATGCTCTCTATCTTGATGACCTCCGCGCCGAGGCAAGCCAGCAGGCAGGTGGCATAGGAGCCTGCCCACAGCCAGCAGAAATCGGCTATTCTCACGCCGTCCAGGGCAAACGACGAATTCATTCGAGAATCCTCGCTTCCTAAATGACGCCAGCTTCTCTCAGCTTGACCAGATCGTCCTTGTCATAGCCCATGCGGCCGCAGTAGACGAGTTCGTTGTGCTGTCCCAGAAGTGGCGCAGCCCGTTGCGCCCTGCAAGGCGTCTTGGAGAACTTGTATGGACCAGCAGGGTATTTGAGCCTGCCGGCTTCGGCATGGTCGACTTCCTGGAAAAAGCCCCGAGCCTCCGTTTGGGCTGAGTTGACCAGGTCTTTGGCGCTGTTGACCGGCGCCGCAGCCAGAGCGTTGGCCTGCAGCCGGTGAAACAGCTCCTCCTTCTCGTGCTGCGCCACGAACTCCTCAACATGCGGCGTTATCTCATCTCCAAGGAAGTGGCGGTTCAACCACAGCGCGAACCTTTCATCCTTCGACCACTCCGGGTTGCCCAGGAACTTGAGCAGGTCGTTCCATTCGCGATCCGTCAGCGCCGATATCATGATGTAGCCATCCTGACACCTCATCGGCAAAGGCATGAGGAGAGGTCTCCTCTGTCGGCTGCGCACATATCCCATGTTCGCGTACATGGCTATTTCCAGCAGCACCATGGTCATGAGGACATCCTGCTTGGAGACATCAATGTGCTGGCCCCGACCCGTCGCTCTCATTCTGTAGGTTGCAGCCAGCGTCGCAATCGCTGCGCTCAGCCCGCAGATGCAGTCAGCCTGCAAACCGCCTGACTTGACCGGCTCGCGGCTCAGGTCACTTGACATGGTCGGCAACAAGTAGCCTTCGCCACCGGCATGGAACGAATTCAGCGCGTAGGCCTTGTAGTCGCGGTAAGGGCCTGTATGCCCGAAGGGGGTGAGCGATGTCATCACGAGGCGCGAATTTGTGCCTTTGAGCTCCTCATACTCCAGGCCAATCCCGCGGGCCACATCCGGAGGGTTGTCCTCGACAAAGACATCCGCTTGCTCGATCAGTTGCCGCAGGATGAGTCTCCCCGTGCCTGTCTTTGCATCGAGAGTGACGCCCAGCTTGTGAGTGTTGAGGTACAGGAAGAGGCCGCTCTTCTCGGGGTGTGGTCTGTCGTCGGGGAACGGGCCTCTCCGCCGGGAGTCATCCCCTGCTCCCGGTGGCTCGAGCTTGATCACCTCGGCGCCCAGGTCCCCGAGGAGCTTGGCACAGTACGCGCCGGCTATGGAGTTGCAGAACTCGACGACTTTCAGGTGGCTCAGTGCCCTATCTGACATTGCTGCGCCCTAATGCCCCGGGCAAGATATGGCGAGAACCAAATGATTTTGGTTCTCGCCATCGCATGAAGACATTCTAGCACATCACCGCTGTTCTGGACACGAGACAGAAAAGAATCGGTTCTCCTAAGTGATAGTTGTTATTTGGAGCCCCATTCTGGGTTCCAACCTATGGTTGTTCCCCTAGCTCCTTGTCATAACAATTTGCAGATATCAAATCCCCGAGATTCGTGAAAAACATCGTCAACAGTCACGGTAAACTTAGCATCGTGATGACCCACAGAAGATGCAGACCTTATCCCAGCAAGGTCGAACGTATAGTTCTTGATGTGAACACCCTTGAACTTGAAAGGTATCCAGTCAGATGATTGGAATTGTTCGCCATTCAATTCCAGTAGCAGATCATCAACTATCACATCGACATCAGAATA
>CAZBET010000025.1:0-12983 GCA_964490995.1 uncultured Dehalococcoidia bacterium | reverse complement strand
CTGGGCAAGCTTGCCCAGCGCTATGTTCCCCTTGGGAACCACAACGTAGACCGTGAGCCCGCACACGGCGCCATAGGCGGCGGCGGAGGCACTCGTATTGCCGGTGGATGCACAGATGATGGCCGAGTTCTCCGCTTCCAGGGCTTTGGCCACGGCTACCACCATGCCACGGTCCTTGAAAGAGCCGGTGGGATTGCATCCTTCCAGCTTGAAATAGAGCTGGCCGCAGCGGACATCGCGCTCCAGCCTCTGAGACCTGACCAGAGGTGTGTTGCCTTCGCCGATACTGACCATAGGGGTCTTTGGGGTTACGGGGAGGAAATCCCGGTACTTGGCGAGAAGGCACTTCTCCATCTTGCCGCTTAGTCTTCTACCCTTATGAGGTTCCCGATCTCCTTGACAACGGACAGCGCCTGTGACTCGCGCAGCGCCTGCTGGACGGCGGACTCCCGGGCAGGGTGAGTCATGATGACGATCTCAGCGGTCTGGGCGCTGGGGTCTGCCTCTTTCTGGATCACTGAGGCGATGCTGATCGAATGGTCGCCAAGGATTCTGGAGATTTGAGCGAGCACACCGGGCTGGTCAGCGATGGTCATTCTCAAGTAGTAGCGGGTCTTGATGTGCGAGATGGGGACCATCTTCTTGGGGGTATTGAACTGAGGCTGAGGTTTCGGCTGGAGCCCCAACTTTATGTTTTGCGCGATGTGTATGACATCGGCGAGGATTGCGCTTGATGTCGGAAGAGACCCAGCTCCCTGGCCGTAGAAAATCACTCTGCCTATCAAGTCGCCCTGCACCTGAATTGCGTTGAACACACCGTCAACCTCAGCGAGAAGCATGTGCTCCGGGACGAAGGCCGGGTGGACCCTGACCTGGATGGAGTTGTCTTCCTCCTTGGCGATGGCAAGGAGCTTTATAGCATACCCCAACTCCCTGGCGTAGCGGAAGTCCCGGGGCGCGAGCCGTGAAATCCCTTCGCAGTAGATGTCCTCGGGACGTACCTGGGTGCGGAAGGCGAGGGTGGCCAATATGGCCAGTTTGTAGGTAGCATCTACGCCCTCGATGTCGTTGGCGGGGTTCGGTTCGGCGTAGCCAAGTTCCTGGGCCTGTTTCAGAGCGGTGGAGAAATCCACATTCTCTGCCGCCATCTTGGTGACAATGTAGTTGGTGGTGCCGTTGATTATTGCATGTATCGCCGAGATCTTGTTCGCCAGCAAGTCCTGCCTGAACGGGCCTATTATCGGGATCCCGCCACCCACGCTGGCCTCATGACGGATGTCCACTCTGTGCTTTGCGGCGAGCGCCATGAGCTCCGGCCCGTGTTTGGCTATGACCTCCTTGTTGGCGGTGACGACGTGCTTCCCTCTCAGGATCGCCTCTTCCATGTACCTGTAGGCATCGGTTTCGCCCCCGATAACCTCGACAATAATGTCGATGCTGTCGTCCCCGAGGAGCCGCTGGGGGTTGGTAGTGAGCAGGGAAGAGGGTACTCCGCGCGGCCTTTTCTTATCCAGGTCCCGAACCAGAATTGCCTTCAGGGCAAGAGGACAGCCCACTTGCTGGGCTATAGCATCTGCTTTGGAGGCGAGGACGCTGGCCACCCCACCCCCGACCACTCCCAGTCCCATGAGGCCGACGCCGATACTCTCGCTGTTGCTCACGGCCTATCCATGATCCCGCTACTTGATCTGGTTCATGGCCCAGGTGATCTTGGCTTGATCCAGGTAGCGCTTGATGTCGCTGGCATTCCTCTGCTCACTGAGCCAACTCTTCATCTCATTGTTCGCGAGGATCTCCCGGTAGCCGTCGTCAATCGGCATGCTGTCGGCTTTCTCCGATACCTCCAGCAGAGAATAGCCATTCTCGGTTCTCACAGGCTCGCTGACATTGCCCAAAGCTATCGTGAAGGCTACGTCATCGACTTCAGAGTATATGCCTCTCGGCACCCAGCCGCAGTCTCCCGCAGCTTGCCTCAACTCCTCGATTGTTGAGTATTCCTCGGACATTGCGGCGAAGTCTTCACGTTGCCTGATTCGGTCCAGCGCCTGTTGGGCGGCCTGCTCGTCCGCCACAACAATCATGTGGAGATGGATCTGCTCAGCTTCGGTAGGCACGCTGTTATCCTGGAAATACTGCGTCAGCTTATCCCCGAGCACGGCCGTCGCGGCAAGCCCCCGGTAGTCTTGGTCGGACAGTCCGACACTGTCAAGAAAGAGCTGGTATCTTTCGTCGAAGTCGTCTCCCGGTTCGGTCGTGTTGCTTCCTGCCGGTAGTCCTAGATTACCCCTGACTGCCTGAGTAATCTCATCCTGGGTGGCCTGGATGCCCAGAGCCGGGGCGCCCTGCCTTATCAGTTCGCCGTCCTCAATTGCGGCGAGCACCTGAGATGGGGATGGCGGCTGGCCGGAGGTTGTCGACTGCGTCCTGGAGTAGAAGCGGAGCATCTTGACGTAGTAGTCCATGTTGAAGGTCGCATTGTTGACCTGCAACACGGGCTGCTTCCAGGCCGCCACATAGTTGTCGTAGCCCCAATAGCCGACGAGCCCCAGCACCGTTACGATGATGACGGGCACGATTGCCCAGATAATGAGAGATACGTTCCTTTCCCGTTGCCATCTTGGAGGCTGTTTCCGACGGGCAGCGCCGAGTTTTGGTTTGGGCTTCAGTTTCCTGCTCAAGGCGTGGCTCCCACTGTAGGGATGGGCTATGTCCCTTTTGGCGGCTCTGTCTGGGAGTGGTTTCCGGGAGGCGGCTCTTTTGGAGGCGCCTCTTTCTGAAGCTGCTCCTTTGGAGGCTGTTCTCTTAGGAGCTGCTCCCTGTGAGGCTGCTCCCTACGTGGTTGCTCTCTATGCGCTTGCTCCCTGCCAACGGGAATGCCACTCTGGCGGAGGTGCTCCGCGGTGTAGGGCAGCAAAGCTATGTGCCGTGCGCGCTTAAGGGCCACGGTTAGAACGCGCTGGTGCCTGGCGCAAACGCCTGTCTTGCGGCGGGGATCTATCCTGCCACGGTCTGAAATGTAGCGGCGCAGCAAGGGCACGTCCTTGAAGTCAATGGTCTTCACATGGTTGACGCAGAAGGTGCATACCTTTCTCTTGGGGACGTACTTGCCCTTGCCACGTGGCCTGGTCCTGGATGTTGGTTTGGGTCTTGGCATGTTTTTGGGACTCACTGTCTAGCGTTAGATGAGCGATGGATGTTAGATTAGAAGGGAATGTCTCCTGGTTCAAGGTCTTCTTCGGAGCCTGCCTCGGGCCCGCCCTCGGGCAATGCGGTGACTGGACGCCTGTCGAGGAAGAGCACGGTCTGGGCGTTTATCTCAATCCGTGAATGGCGCTGCCCGTCCTGCCCCTCCCAAGAGCGCGTGCGCAGCCTGCCCTCGACGTAGGCGCGCTGCCCCTTGGTCAAGTACTGGTTGCAGTTCTCGGCCAGCCTGTTCCACGTCACAACGTCAAACCACTCTGTCTCCTGCTTCCGCTCGCCTTCGGGAGTATTGTACGTTCGGCTCGTCGCAAGGCGAAAGGATGTCACCGGATTCCCATTCGGGGTGAAACGCATTTCGGGGTCGGTTCCCACGTTCCCAATAATGATTATCTTGTTCAGCCCCACCATCTCACCGGCTCCTTTCCCCCAGTTTCTAGCTGCCGACTCTGACCAGAAGGTGACGCAATACCCTCTCCGAGATTCTGAGGTTAGCCTCCAGGTCCGCGGTTAGCCCCGGTTTGAGCTTGAATCGACTCAGCACGTAGTTCCCCTCCCTGAAGCGGTTGATGGGATAGGCCAGCTTTCGCTTGCCCCAGCGGTCAACCTGGGTGATCTCCCCGCCTCTGGAAGTGATAAACTCGTTCACCTTGTCAATAGTGCCGGGGACGTCCTCCTCAGCCACCTCGGGGCTGATAATCATGACAAGCTCATAGTCGTGCAAGCAGTCACCCCTCTATTTGAATCGCCAGCCTGTTTCGAGATTGCCTCATTATATCATGCATCTATAGCTGACAGCAAGTCACTCAAAGCGGTGCCTGCCAGCTTCTTGCCCGCCAACGAGCGGTCGCCATCGGGACGCTCACCGCACATAGGCCGCCAGGCTGTTCGGATACTCGTGGCGAGGACTGGAAGAAGCACCGCAGCCCCTGCGGGACCTCCGGCCTACGCGTCGAGGCCGGGCACCGGGAACCTGTCGCACATGTGTCTGACGTGCTGGCGCACTTCCTCGTATACCTTCTCGTTGCCCAAGTTGGAGAGGACTCTGGAGATGAGGCGGGCGACCTCCTGCATTTCGTCGACGCCGAACCCCCGAGATGTAGCTGCGGGCGTCCCCAGCCTGATCCCGCTCGCGATCTGTGGTGGCCGGGGGTCGAACGGGATGGCGTTCTTGTTGACGGTTATGCCTGCTGCGTCGAGGGCTTTCTCGGCGGCGTTGCCTGTGATTCCAGCTCCGGTGAGGTCGACGAGAACCAGATGGTTGTCCGTGCCGCCGCTAACGAGTCGCAGCCCCAGATTGCCCAACTCGCTGGCCAGCACCCTGGCGTTCTGTAGAACCGCCTGCTGGTAGGAGGCGAATTCGGGTTGCATCGCTTCCAGAAAGGCGACCGCCTTCGCCGCTATCACGTGCATCAGAGGGCCGCCCTGCGTGCCCGGGAAGACACTGGCGTCTATCTTCGAGGCCCACTGCGACTGGCAGAGGATGAACCCGCCTCTGGGGCCGCGCAGGGTCTTGTGCGTTGTTGATGTGACGACGTCTGCATGTGGCAGGGGAGAAGGATGCAGCCCTGCCGCCACGAGTCCCGCCAGGTGGGCCATATCTACCATGAGCTTCGCGCCAACGGAATCGGCTATCTGACGAAACCTGCCGAAATCGATCGTCCTGGGATAGGAGCTGGCGCCGGCCACGATGAGCTTCGGCTTGTGAGTGCCGGCAAGCTTCTCCACCTGGTCGTAATCGATGAGTTCGGTGCTCCTATCGACGCCGTAGGGAACGAAATTGTACAGCTTGCCGGAGTAATTGAATCTGCTGCCATGGCTGAGGTGGCCGCCGTGGGCCCGGCTCATGGCCATGATTGTGTCTCCCGTTTCGACCAGGGCGAAGTATGCGGCCATGTTCGCCTGAGCGCCGCTGTGTGGCTGGACGTTGGCGTGCCGGGCATCGAACAGGCTCTTGGCGCGATGGATGGCTAGAGTCTCGACCAGATCGATGTTCTCGCAACCGCCGTAATAGCGGTTGCCGGCATAGCCCTCCGCGTACTTGTTTGTCAGCAGCGACCCCTGTGCTTCGAGCACTGCTGTTGATGCATAGTTCTCCGCTGCGATGAGGTTGATCTTGAACCGCTGACGTTGTTTCTCCTGTTCGATGGCGCCTGCGATTTGGGGGTCAAACCTACTCAACGAACTCATGTTCTCTCACCGGGGGCGACTACGCGCCGCACACCAACAAAAAGAGCCACGCCTTCTGAACGTGGCTCCTGAACCGAAGGCTCGCCAAAAGCGCATCCCGTTCTCGAAGCCGTCGGCTCAGTTTACATCAGCCGTTTCGGGCTGTCAACATCGCGGAAGCGGTGCGGGGTCGCCGTCACTTCACGGTGTGCTGCAAACACAAAGGCAGAGCGATGCACTGCCGCCCTGCCTTTGCACAGATGCCTGGCCCAGTCCGGCCTTCGGGACCACCTACCATGAGTGGGTGATGGCGCTGTAGGGGCATGCCGCCCGGCACTTGAGCTCCCTCGTGCCGCTCGTCGGCTTGCAGGGGGCGCAGGCATACTTGAGGTTCTTGCGGTGGTCCTGCTTGACTGCCAGGACCCTGTCGTCGTAATCGTCAGTTATGACCTCGAGGATGCCATGTGGGCATGCCTCCACACACTTCCCGCAGCCGTCGCATTTATCGGTGTTGACGATGATGTAGTAATCGCCGGAGCCATCGGTGTACCCGTAGTTCGCGATGTAGCCCCGCGTGACGGCGAGCCTCTTCAAGAGCCAGTTGAACATGTGCCTTCCCATCAGCTCTGTTTCCGTGACTTGAGCAACAGATCTCTGGCGAACAGGGCTGCCCCGACCCCGCCTGCGATCTGGGGATCGGGCTTCAAAGGAACCGTCGGGATATTGCCCAGCTCCTTCAATATCCTGCTGGTGACACCGACGTTCTTGGAGATGCCGCCGGTGACTGCGAAGTCCTTCTCGACACCGATCCGCTCCAGCAATCCGACCACCCGGTGCGCCATGGCGGAGCAGTAAGCAGCCAGCACCATGTTCTTGGTCCAGCCGCTGCGCAGCAAGCCAATGGCTTCTGACTTGGCGAAGATGACGCAGGTGCTGCTGACAGGAGGCGGCTCCTCGGCCACATCAAGAGACATCTGCCCTACCTCTGTGATCGGAACCTGCAATAGCTCGGCCATTACCTCCATGCCGCGGCCCGTGCCTGCGGCGCACTTGTCGTTCATCAGGAACTGCGTGACCTTGCCCCTCTCGTCGCAGTGTATTCCCTTCAAGTCCTGGCCGCCCATATCCAGAACCGTCCTAATGGTGGGGCCGCCCATGAAGTTCGCTCCTCTGGCGTGACAGGCTATCTCGGTTATCGCCTTGTTGGCCGTGGGAATGTTCACGCGGCCGTAGCCTGTTCCTACGGTGTACTGTATGTTTTCGGGCTTAATGCCGGTGCCCTCTATGGCCATCGTCAGTGCCTTCGTGGCGCTATCGGGGCTGTTGGAACCGGTGCGGGTGTTGCTGTAGCAGTATATCTGGCCATCGGCAAGCACCACGCCCTGTGAGCTCACGGAGCCGACATCTATGCCGGCGACAAGCGTCTCCGCTTTGTGCCAGTCCATGTCGGGGTTCTTCCAAGCGTATTCGATCCACCTGAAGTACTCGGTTGTCATGTCTTTCTCCCTTTCTCACTAGGCTGCCGCCGCGAGAGCGGCTCCCAGAGCGCTCACGAACTGGGGGTTCTCCGGAACCAGTACGTCGACCGCCAGGTGTTTCTTCATTGCCTCGGCAATGGCCGCGTTATTGGCAACGCCGCCGATGAGCGCTACGTCCTTCTCTACCGGTATCCGGCGCACCATGGAGGCTACCCTGGAGGCGATAGCGTCGTGCACAGCATGGGCAATGTCGGCCTTGTCGATCTTGGTGTGTATGAGGGACACGACCTCAGATTCAGCAAACACGGCGCAGGTGGCGTTTATCGGGGCATCTTTCGTTGACTTCAAAGAAATCTCAATCATCTCAGGCACTTTGATCTCAAGTGCCCGAGACATGCTTTCGACGAAAGCGCCAGCGCCAGCGGCACACTTGTCATTCTTGGCGAAGTCCAGAACCTTGCCTTCGGCATCGCAGCTTATGCCGCGCGCTTCCTCGGCGCCGATATCGATGATGGTGCGCACAGAAGGCATCAGCTTGTTTGCCCCCTTGGCATCGGCAGTCACCTCGGTGATGTTTCTGTCGGCAAAGGCTATGCTCTTTCTGCCGGCGCCGGTGGCGACGATTCGCTTCAGGTCGCCGCGGGAGATACCTGCTTGATGGATCGCTCCATCCAGCGCCTTCTGAGCCGACTCCTGCGGGTCGAAGCCGGTTGGAAGCAGGTTACGGGCCAGCACCTTGCCATCACTGACGATAACCACCTTGACTGCCTGAGCTCCAACGTCTATGCCGGCGGTAATCATTTGACAATCACCTCACTAGTTTTGCTTCATTCCTTAAGGCCGGGCGCTGCGTCTCTCAACTTGTAGATGCCCTGCCCCTCCAGGAAGGCTTCCAGACGGTCGAGCACTCCGGTCTCGTCTATGTCCCGGCAGTCAGCGAAGTTGCCCTCGAACATTGATACCTGGATTCCGTCCCTCTGCAAGTCGCGCTGGAAGTCATACATGCTGGTGGTCATGGGCACACAGCCGCGGTTCAGGAGGAGAAGGTATGCGTTGCCCTTCCAGTGCCGGAACATTATGTGGAATTCCTTCTTCCTCATGTCCAGGTGCGACTGGAAGGGATGCTCAGCACGCCACCGGGCGACTGTGCGACACAAGTCCTCCCTGTTCTTCATTCGTGGCCAGCCAGGCCGCTCCTCGGGTACTGTAGCCGGTATGACTCTGTTCTCGTCGTAGAGGAACTTTACCTCGCCGGAGTTTATCAGGTACACGTAGGTGCCGACGAAGACGACGCCGAAGTTTTCGAGATAACGGAATATCTTGAGGAAGCTCCACGGCGGAGGAGTCAACATGCACATGCGGTATCTCTCGGTGGGAACGGCGGCTATCTGGTGCGCGATGCGGTCCTTAAGCTCGTCTCTCAGAGTCTCCAGGAACTGGGTGGCCACCTGCTCGTGCCGTCTCAACATGGGGATGGGCATGAGAGCGAAGTAGCTCTTTATGTCGAGGGGTGCCGGTATGGCGCTGTTGAGCAGGTTGATCTCGCCCCACAGCGCCTCGTTGCGGAAGTAGTTGCGCATAGCATCGATGGCCTTCTCGTCGTCGAACTTCCTCTTGGTGACCTTCTCCATCCACTCGATGGAGTCCAGGTACTGCCCCGCGACGTAGTCTATTCTGTGCTGTTGGTCGCCATCACACGTCAGCATGGTCTCGTCGTCGATGTAGTTCATGGGGATGCCCTGATACTCGGCGACTATCTGGTGCCACTTCGGGTGGCCCGCCGGGCAGTGGCGCACGCTCCAGGCGAAGTCGAATTTGGGGAACGGCCCGCCGGTGAAGTAGTACTTGTCAAGGAACATCGACCCCAGGAAGTTGCGCATGTAGCCACACATATCGCGGGCGTACCCTTTCGCCTCGTAGGCCTCCATGCACGGGATGGAGAAGGGCGGGTCAGCCGCTACGCTGGCCCCGTACGGTTCCCCGGCAAGGAAGACGAAGTCGCCGAGCCCTGCCAGCATGCCGTAGGGGCTTGCCGCGCAGCCCAGAATGAGCAGCTTGCCGCGCTCGTGCCCGGTGACCAGGTCCTGATAAGCTTCCAGCCTCAGTTCTTTGCCCCACTGCCAGCAATCCAACGACTTGGTCTTATACTTCGTGTGAGTTGTCATTACCGAGTCGCCTCCGTTTCAGTTATCGACATTGACAGGTGACCTAGAAGACGCCGATTCCGGCCATCTCCAGGAACGCTTCGATGCGGGTCCGGAACTGGCCGAATGGGATGGTCACGTCGAACTCGAGGACAAGGGTTGGAATGTCGTTTCCCTTGAACATCTGCTGCAGTGTGGGGATATCGAACTCGTGTGGATCGCAGAACTTCTGCTGGTAGAGCAGGACGCCCTGGACGTTCCAATCCTTGGCGTGCTTGAGAATGCGATCAGCCCTTTCCTTGAAGTCGGCGCTCACTGCGGGGCACGGCCATCGCGTGATGTAACGCTTCGCTATGGCGGCCAAGCGGTCGTTCTCTGGAATCACTTCGTCCCAGAAGTACCTGCTGCCCGTGCAGTGCTCATCGATGACCACGGTGCAGCCCAGTTCCTCCAGCAGTTTCACGAAGACTATGTCATCCATTTCGCTGCCGAGCATCATCAGGCGCAGGCCAGGGTCACGTTTGAGCTGCCTGTTGGGCAGTTCCCTAAGCAGTTCCTGTAGCAGCTTGTTGTGCTCGGTCACGTCCATCAACTGGCTGGCCACCACCATCTCCATGCACTCTGCCCCGGTTATGGGAGTGACCTCACGCTTCCTGAACTCGTATACCTCTTTCATCAGCTTGCGGTTCGTGTTGTGCAGGTCTATGGCTCTGTCCATATCAGCGTCTGTTATGGCCTTGCCGGTGAACTTCTCCAGAGCCTTCTTCATGTCACTCAGTTCCCCGACGAGGCACTGCGTTGCTCTGGGGCTCGCTCTGTGGCACGGGAACCATATGAAGCAGTTGAGCGGAGTGGGCACGTAGTTCCGCCAGTTGTCAAACGTGCCCTGCACGTGTGAGCAAGTGCGCGTCAGGGTTACCACGTCGAGGTACTCGTATCTGCCTTTGAGGCCCTGAGCCAGGGCGTCGCGTGAGAAAGGACACACTGTGGGGAAGAGATAGCGGTCGGTGACGTCCTGGACCTCGTGGCTGCCCAGAATGCGGATCGGGAGCATCCCGGCAGCGTACAGGAGTTCCACTGGAGAATAAGAACAGAGCCAGCCCGCAGCCTTGCCCCCGGTCCTCTTCTTCCAGTCCCTGGCGTACTGGTGCCGCGTTGCCAGCACATCTCGGAACTTCTCGATCGGTCCCACTGTTTCTTGCTCCTCCTTTTCTTGCCTGACCAACAACAGAGGCTATGTCGATTCCTCACTGGGTAAGGCTCGACATGCCTCTATTCGTCAGAGATGAGTGGAACAATGTTCAGCATCCTTGGTGATGGACGAGTATCCTCATGCGAATGCTGAAGCCCTCACAATTTCAGTCTAGCAACCGATTTGGCACCTGTCAAGGCTGCAGCTTCGGACAGGGCTCGGGGAGTTGAACGGGACGAGGGTGGTGCGCTCTTCGACGTTCCTTGACGCGATTGGGGTGTTGCCCTACAATACACGTTGACCAGTCCTGCTTTCAGACGTCAAGTGCAACTAGTCACAGAGCTGTCACGCCTCAATCCGGAACGTGGAACCCTGCTCACTGTTGGGGTCTTCGATGGTGTACACCTGGGGCATCAGCATCTTGTTCGGCTGCTGACCGAGAGGGCCTCGCGCGACGGCCTTCTTGGCGGGGTCGTGACCTTCAAAGTGAACCCCAAGGTTGTGCTGTCTCCAAAGTCCGGGCTGGCTCGCCTGACGACCCTTGAGGAGAGGAGCCGGCTGCTCAGGGCGCTTGGCGTCGACCTTGTTGTCCCCATCACTTTTGACACTGAAGTCGCTGCGCTCAGCGCCCGCGAGTTCGTCGGTCTTCTGCAAACGCATCTGCAGATGCGAGGCCTTGTCATCGGGCCGAACTTTGCGCTGGGCCGGGGCAGAACGGGGGACGCCGCGACTATCGGCGCGCTGGGGCGCGAACTCGGCTTTGGCGTGGAAGTGGTGGAGCCGCTGACGCTGGAAGGCGCTCTGGTGAGCAGCACTGCCATAAGGGAGGCGCTGGCCCGAGGACACATGCGGACGACCTCACGCTTGCTTGGCCGGCATTTCAGCCTGAGCGGACCGATAGTAGGTGGAACTGAGCGGGGGCATGTTCTGGGCTTCCCCACGGCGAACATTGCGGTGGACCCCGACCAGGCGCTGCCTGTCGACGGCGTGTACGCCACTCTGGGGCACGTCGCAGGCCATGTGTACAAATCGGTGACCAACATCGGAGTCAGGCCGACGTTCGGCGGCGGAGAGCGTACCGTAGAGGTGTTTGTCATTGACTTTGCGGGAAACGTCTATGGTGAGCGGCTCACTATAGAACTGGTTGAGCATCTGCGCGGGGAGAAGAAGTTCACCAGGCCCGAGGAATTGGCAGCCCAGATCGGCAGGGATGTCGAGCGTGCGCGGACGATACTGGCATAGGCCTGTGATGGTAATGACCCCATAGCATGGGGGCTCTGTCCGCCATGAAGTGGCGGGTGGCCGAGCACTCGCGCTATGTTGGTGGTTGGCCGAGGCGATAGCATCGGGCTCAGGTGATCGTGATGGCGGAGTGAAATGGACAAGAGGCTCAAGTACGTTCTGACGCGGGGCGTCGCCGAGATCATTGTCGAGGAGGAGCTTGTCCGGCTGCTCGAGTCGGGCAAGCGGCTCAGGCTGAAGATGGGTTTTGACCCCAGCCGCCCTGATATTCATTTCGGGCACGCAGTGGGCATGAGGAAGCTGCGGCAGTTCCAGGAACTGGGACACCAGGTCGTGCTCATAGTTGGCGATTGGACGGCTCAGATCGGCGACCCCAGCGGCGCGTCTCAGACGCGGCCCATGCTTTCTGCCGAGGAGGTGCGGGCCAATGCCGAGACCTACATGCAGCAGTTTTTCAAGGTGGTGGACCGTGAGAAGACGGAGGTGCGCTGGCAGAGCGAGTGGTTTGGCAAGTTCAGCCTGGCTGACGTCATCAAGCTGACGAGCAGGTTCACCGTCGCCCAGCTTCTGGCACGCGAGGACTTCGCCAAGAGGCACGCCTCGGGCCGCCCCATCGCCCTGACTGAGTTGCTTTATCCCCTGCTTCAGGCCTATGACTCGGTCGCCATCGAGGCTGAGGTCGAGTTCGGCGGCATCGACCAGAAGTTCAATTGCCTTATGGGGAGAGAGCTCCAGCAGATGGTCGGGCAGACGCCGCAGCATGTTTTCCTGCTGCCGCTGCTCGTGGGAACGGACGGCCAGCAGAAGATGAGCAAGAGCCTGGGCAACTACATCGCGGTCAAAGACAGCCCCGAGGAAATGTACGGCAAGGTGATGTCCATTCCGGACCGCCTCATCATGGACTATTTCGAGTTGCTCACCGATGTTCCCGACGAGGAACTCGCCGAGTTCCGCAAGCAGCTCTCGGCGCAGTCAGTCAACCCCATGGAGGTGAAGAAGCGACTGGCTGGGGTAATCGTGATGCAGTTTCACACACTGGACGCAACAGGGGAAGCGCGATCGCACTTCGAGGAGGTGGTGCAGGGCGGAAGGGCGCCCGAGCGGATACCGGAATGCCCTGTTTCCTTTGGTGCCCTTGAGAGTCGGATGGCTGCGCACCTGCTTCTGCCCTATTCCACAGATGTGAAGAGCGCCTATGTTGCAGACGTTCTGTGGGCTGCAGGGCTAGTCAAGAGCCGCGGCGAAGCGAAGCGGCTTATGTTGCAGGGCGCCGTTGAGGTCGACGGTCAGAAGGTCACCGGGGACTCAGTGTCCATAAGGGACGGCAGCATCATCAAGGTGGGCAAGCGCCGCTGGGTCCGAATCGTCAACTCAGACGCGAAGTAGCAATGAGATAACCGTATCAGTCCTTCTCGGTTTCCTTCTTCGATTCGGCCACTATCTTCTGCGCGATGTGCTGCGGCACGTGCTCGTAGTGGCTGAACTCCATGGTGTAGCTGCCGCGCCCCTGGGTGATGGACCTCAACGCGATGGCGTACTTCAGCATTTCTGCCAGGGGAG
>CAZBET010000024.1:0-12993 GCA_964490995.1 uncultured Dehalococcoidia bacterium | reverse complement strand
CTCCGTTGACATCGATCACAGCATCGTCTAGAATTGCCGTCGTGTCTCTCGAACCAGAACGGATGGCTGTCGCATGGGGGCTGCCGTGGATATCTGATTTTCTGCGAAGATGGGGCTTGTGGATCGCACTTGTGGCGCTGGTCGCATGGGCCTTCTTTCTCCGTTGCCTGCACCTGCTGGATGTTAGCACATATTTTCTGATAACCCCTGACTCACACTTCTTCCACTGGGTGGCGCAGGGAATCATGGCGGGCCAGCCACCACCCATCCCACCCGGATCATCAAGCGTCTACGGTTTGCACAGCGGCCTGGCCTACCCGGTGGCCTACATCGCCAAGGCCGTGGCCTTCGTCTTTCAGATGCCTGCCGCGGAGGCTCTGGACGCCGTATGCAGGTTCCTGCCCCCTATGCTGGGCATAATCAGCCTGGTGGTGGTATACCTGGCGGCGGCCAAAGCCTTCGACCGCCGAGTGGCAGTATTCACTGCGCTGGCCTGGGCAATGCTGCTTCAGGCCGTCTTCATCGGCGCTGCAGGCTACCTCGACCGTGACGGGCTCACCGTTTTCCTGCTGATGAGCGGCGCCTTCGCCTTCTACGCAGCCCGCGGGTGGCAGGTGCGAGTGGCCAACCGAGACATAGGGTGGGTGCTCGCGGCCCTGCTCGTCCTCCTTATTGAGGGCCTGCTCTATGTCAAGTGGAGCTTCGCCGGGGCTGTACTACTGGTCGTCGTAATAGCGGTCTACTCCGTCGTACAGATGCTCGTCGGATACATGCGCGGGGCCAGGAAGCAGACTCAAGCCAGAGTCAGGCTTGCCGGAGCCGCAGACGAGGTCAACTGGCGCGCTCTGGCCCTCGTCGTTGGGGGCAATGTCGTGGGGCTTGTTGTTCTCGCAGCGCTGGATGCCGCCCAGGTGGCGAGCTGGTGGCACTTCGCAGTTGCTCTGGTTCGCGGCGGTGAGCAGGCCGCGGTGCAAGAGATGCAGCGCCTGCGGCTTGCGGACCTGCTCGTCTACAATACCTTCCTCATACCCATGGTGGTCGGCCTGTACCTCGCCTTCAGGAAGCGCAGCAACGCGCACATCTTCTTCACCTCCTGGTTCTTCTGCATCCTGATCCTGAGCCTGTTTGCCAAGCGAATCCTGCTCTTTGCCGTGCCCGCGGCATGTGTGCTGGCTGGATCAGGGCTGGTAGGCATCTGGCAGTGGCAGAGTGCAGGCCGGCTCCGTCGCCTGAGAAAAGCGGGCGTGGTTCTCCTTCTCTTCCTGCTGGTCCTGGTCTCTTCCATCACGGCCTACGGTTTGGGCAACCCGCAGGTCACGGTCGACGACGACTGGCTGGACGCCCTGGCCTTCATCAGGGAGACCCGCAGCGATTCCACCGTAATGACCCAGTGGAGCTGGGGCTACTGGATACTCGACCTGGGACAGCGGACGCCCCTCGTCGACAACGGATACTACGGTCACCCGCCCGACAGGCTGCGCGAGGTTGGTCTCGCCTATGCCGCCGCCGACCCGGCGCAGGCGGCGCAAATCATGCGGGAGAATGGCGTGGACTACCTCGTGTTCTGTGAGCGAGACAAAGGGTCCGCAGCTTGGATACTGGGGTGGGCCGGGTTGGACAAGGAGTACGACACATTCCCCGACGATTCGCTCTTCGCTCAGACTATGAGCGGCGAATTCACCGCCGGAGGTGGCCTGGAGGTAGTGCACCGCTCTGCTCCGAACTCCGAGGTGGTTGTCCTGGGTTTGACCCAGGACCAGCATGAATAGCACCCTGAATAGCCGCAATGTCGTCGCAATTGGGATGGTTCGCCTCAACGTGGTGGCAACGCAGAACAGTGGCGCAACGAGCGCTACTGTATCTGTGTGTGATCGCAGCGTTTGCCTTCTTTCTGAGGTGCCTGCACCTCTTCAACCCCGAGAAGTACTACCTGCTCAGCGCTGACTCCCATTTCTTCCACTGGCTGGCCGGGAGGCTCATGGTGGGCGCGGGCCCTCCTCCGGGCGCTCAGCCGGAGGGCATCTACTGCTTCCAGAACGGGCTGGCATATCCGTTGGCCTACATCGCCAGGGCTGCGAGCTATGTCTTCGGCATGTCGTCAGGCCATGCCCTGGATATCGTGTGCAGGTTTCTGCCACCCGTTCTCGCCATAGTCAGCGTCATCGTCATCTACGTGGCGGCAACCAGGGCCTTTGACCGCCGCGTGGGCCTGTTTGCCGCCTTCGCCTGGGCGCTCATGCTGCACGCCATCTTCGTGGGGGCCTCCGGCTACATCGACCGTGATGGGCTTACGACCCTGCTCATGATGCTGGGCGCTTTCGCCTTCTACTTCGCCAAGAAGTGGAAGTTGCGCATAGGCAACAGAGGCGTAGGATGGCTGGCAGCGGGGCTCGCAGTTCTCGCAGTCGAGGCGCTGCTGTACCTTGAATGGAGCGTTGTGGGCGCCGCGCTCCTGATGGTGATCCTCGTCGCATACTGCGCGGTAAGGTCGGTGATGGAAGTGCTCCGGCCAGCCAAGGCCGGGGGGGCGGAGACCTCGAGAGGAGCGGCCATAGGCGCGGCGCTTGACTGGCGCACCTTTGCGTTCATAGTCGCCGGCAACATCGTCGCAGGCATCGTGTTTCTCCCCCAGGCTGCTCACTGGGCGGGCATTCTCGCCGGTCTGCTTGGCTACAGCAGGGAAAGCACCGTCGGCGAACTGCAAGGTCTCACTCTTGGGGATCTGGGCGACTACCACCTCTTCCTCATCCCCATGGTTATTGGCCTCTACGTTGCATTCAAGAGACGAAGCAACGCAGGTGTCTTCGCGGCCTGCTGGTTTGTCTGTCTACTGCTCCTGAGTCTTTTTGCCAGGCGGATTCTGTACTTCGCTGTCCCCGCCGGCGCGGTCCTCGCCGGGATAGGGCTGGCGTGCCTCTGGGAGTGGGCGAAGTCCGGGCAGTCTCAGAGCCTCAAGAAAGCCGGGGTGGCAGCCCTTCTTCTGCTTCTGGTTCTGGTATCCTTCGTCTCAGCAGCCTCCCTGGGCTCCAGTCCAACTATGGCTGCGGACAGGGAGTGGCAGGACGCGCTGTCCTACTTGAGGAGCGAAACCCCTGAGAACGCGGTCGTGATGAGCCAGTGGGGTTGGGGCTACTACATACTGGACCTGGGCAACCGGCAGCCCTTCGTGGACAACGGCTTCTTCGGCTACCCGCGAGAGAAGCTGCGCGAGGTGGGACTTGCCTACGCTACTGCTGACCCCTCCGAGGCAGCGGAGATCATGGAGAGGAATGGCGCGAACTACCTGGTCTTCTCAAAGATCGACCAGCAGATCGCGCCGCTCATTCTCGATTGGGCGGGCATGGATGGTCAGGAAGCGGCATTCCCGCAGGACTCGCTCTACTCCCGAAGCATCGATGGCAACTTCACATCCGGCGGCGGCCTGGAGGTGGTGCACCGGTCCGCGCCTGATTCCGAAGTGGTCATCCTGGAATTGGCACAATAGAGACAGGCGCAGTGAGGCTGTTCGGTGATGTCGTTCTGAGGAGCCCGTTTCCGGCGGACGACGATGAATCACTATGCCTGTTGCGACAGCCACCGTAGGGTACGAACATAGCGCGGGTGCTCTGTCACCCGCTGCCGCCGGCAGGGGACAGAGCCCCTGCCCTATGACTCGCGGAGCACCAATGCCAATACGACGTTGTTGAACGCTCTCAAGCGCATTGGCGGTTGTCCCCGGCCGTTTTTGCTGCTATAATCGGCGCAATCAGGCGGACATTTGGCTCAGGAGAGACAATGGAGAACGAAGGCAGGACTGGACCGGGTGAGCCGAGACCGAGGTATGTCTGGGATCGCGACAAAGTGCAGTGGGTAGAAGCCACGGAGGCGCCTGCGGTCCCAGCCGCAGGCCCGATTGCCGAGCAAGAAGAAGGCGTCGTCGAAGCCACGCTTGAAGAAGCGCCTGAAGAGGCCACAGGGGAGAGCGTCCCGGTCGAGGCGGTGGTTGAGACCGGAGAACTGGAGTACAAGGGGGCGCTGCTCAGGCTGGCGGCCATTCTCATAGACGTCGTCATCCTCTCCGTTGTCGCGGTAATAATCGAGCAGATAACCAGCCCGCCCGGTTGGGCTGGACTAATCATAGGTTTCATCTACTTCGTAGGCTTCTGGACCTGGCGCGGGCAGACGCCGGGCAAGATGCTCATCGGCGCCAGGATCGTGAAGGCCGATGGCACCGCCATTGGCTTTCCAAAGGCCTTGCTCCGCTACCTCTTCTACCTCATACCCTCCTACGCGCCCATACTCGTCCTTGCCACCCTGATCCTGTGGTTCGGCAAGAACATGGGCTGGCTGGGGCCTGTCATAGGTTTGATCGGCATCATTATTGTCGGCCTAAACCAAGAGAAGCGCGGCCTGCACGACATGATTTCCGGCACCATCGTCATCAACACGCGCGGAAGAGGGCGGACGGAGCCCGCGGAGGCGGAACAGGGGGAGGCAGAGCCCCAAGCAGAGCCCCAAGCAGAGCCCGACGCAGCCAGGCAGGCGTGAGCACGCCTGGCAGCCGCCATTTGCCCGGAGCAGGGCCATGCCGGCAAGCGCCGGCCCAGCCCGCCTGCGAGTGCCCGATGGCACGCGTCCTGCGACCCGACGTTGCGGAAGCCGGGCCCCGCATCGCAGGCAATAACAGTGCCAATCGCCTCAGCCAAACTGCAACTTGCCAGGCCTCACTGTGAGCAGTGAGGCACAGAATCGCCGACAGTCTTGGATACATGCCGAGGAGAACCCCATGCGCGTAGCCGTGTACTACAGCAACAGTGATGTGCGAATCGAGGAAAAGCCAACGCCCAAGACCGGCCATGGCGAGCTTCTAGTTCGCGTCGAGGCCAGCGGCATTTGTGGCAGCGATGTCATGGAGTGGTACCGAATCCACAAGGTACCGCTTGTGCTTGGTCACGAGGTCTCTGGCGTGGTCGAAGCTGTCGGCGAAGGGGTCGAGGTGTACAAGCCCGGTGAGCGCGTTGCCGCCGCCCACCACGTGCCCTGCAACACGTGCTACTACTGTCTTTCCGGTAACCATACGGTATGCAACACCCTGCGGAAGACCAACTTTGACCCCGGCGGCTTCGCCGAGTACGTAAGGTTGCCGGCCATCAATGTTGACCGGGGTGTGTTCTTGCTGCCCGAAGAGACGTCGTTCGAGGAAGCCACCTTCGTTGAGCCCGTGGCCTGTGTGTTGCGTGCCCAGAGGCGCGCGGGTGTCGGGCCCGGATGCAGCGTCCTCGTCATCGGCAGCGGGATTGCCGGGCTGCTCCACGTGCATCTGGCTCAGACGATGGGAGCAGGGCTCATCGTAGCGGCTGACGTTCTCGAGTACAGGTTGCAGACAGCCCGCCGGCTTGGCGCTCATGCCACGGTCGCCGCCACTCACGACGTGCCGGACTTCATGCGCCACACTAACGACGGCCGACTGGCCGATGTGGTGATTGTATGCACCGGTGCCGAGACCGCCATTGCGCAGGCGTTGAATGCCGTCGAGCGGGGAGGGACAGTCCTTTTCTTTGCACCCACAGGGCCCCGCGTCACCTTTCCCCTGTCCATCAACGACGTATTCTGGCGCAACGATGTGACTCTCACCACATCCTATGCGGGCAGCCCGGCGGACTACGCCACAGCGCTGAAGTTGATCGGAGCAGGAAACCTGCGAGTGAAGGAACTGATCACCCATAGGTTGGCGCTGG
Source organism: uncultured Dehalococcoidia bacterium (assembly GCA_964490995.1). Lineage (GTDB taxonomy): Bacteria > Chloroflexota > Dehalococcoidia > SZUA-161 > SZUA-161 > CAZBET01. Next base: position 7,276 of record CAZBET010000024.1, on the reverse strand, counting down.
CGGAGACGGGCCTCGGCTTCCACATGGTCACCCATCCTCACGAGTACAACTCGATCAAGGTGATCATCGAGCCGCAAAGATGAGCCCCGGGCCACAACCCGCACATGGAATCGGCGCGGCTCACATAGGCCGGAGGCTGGCCGTTCGAGGGACCGAAACACAAAGAAAGAAGAGCCCAAACGTGTGATGGACGGCTAGTACCTCTTTGCACACAAAGGCATCATAATCAAGCCGTTCGTGGTGAGCTTGTCGAACCATGAATCCGCCCTTCGACAGGCTCAGGGCGAACGGAATCATGATAACGTCTTCTTACGCAACTGAGTGCTAGCGACTTGAAATGGCGGTCGGAAGCCTCCAGGATGCCTTCAGTTCCGGGCTCTTCTACGTGGCTAATCTGAGGAGGGCAAGGGTCTGGGCTGCTGCGCAGTCATTGGCTTGCCGCAGCACTCGACCTGCCCCTCGCCCGCTTTGGTGATGAGTACCTCGGTGTTGCAGATTTCGCAACGGAATCTTCTGCCAAGTAGGTTCGGCATATCGCTTAAGACTCCCTTCTGGCTTGTATCTTGGGATTGATATCCTGCTCTGCCCGAGCCTTCCTGGTCAGCTCTTCCTCTCCATGGGTTGCCCGCAGCAGGTTACCGCTCCGTTGCCGGCCCGGGTGACAATCAGTTCCGTACCGCATTTGGCACAGCGGTACCTCTTCCCCATCTCGTTGGCCATATCTGCACCGCCTTTCACATTCGGGATGTTACGGTTATTATAGTTTTGCCCTATAGGGTTGTCAACGCTCGACACGCACCCCTAATCCGTGCGCCCAGATTCAGAAGGCTCACCCGGCGGGTGATGAGGCACAGTTCTCTCTTCGCGTTCGCCCTGAGCTTGTCGAAGGGCCGTTCATGGTTCGACAAGCTCACCACGAACGGCAACTCCGCACTCTATGCACGGATTATGGCACGCGCAGACGCCCGGTGGGAATCGAGAGGAGCAGCGTTGACGCCATGCAAGACGACTGCTATCATCTGCGTGACCCGCGAGCCCAAGGGGAACCAACATGCACTTCGTGGAAAAGCTACTGGCTGCCTCGCGAAAGAACCACAGCCTGCTCTGCATCGGTCTGGATCCTGACCCAGAGTTGATGCCGCAGGTCGACGCCTACAGCTTCAATCAAGAGATAGTGGAAGCCACCTCGGACCTGGTCTGCGCCTACAAGCCCAACCTGGCCTTCTACGAAGCTCTCGGAGTGGAAGGGCTCAAGGCTCTGGAAAGGACCGTCAAGGACGTCCCTCGTGATATCCCTGTGATAGGAGACGGCAAGAGGGCCGACATAGCTTCGAGCTCGAAGGCGTATGCCAGAGCGCTGTTCGAAGTCATCGGATTCGACGCCGTTACGGTCAGCCCGTATCTTGGCTACGACTCAATCGCCCCATTCGTTGACCGTGGTGACAAAGGGGTCTTCATTCTGTGCAAGACGTCGAACCCTGGGGCAACCGACTTCCAGGAGCTACGCTGCAGGGTTGCCGGCCCAGCCCACGGCGAACGCCCCCTGTTCGAGGTCGTGGCTCTCAAAGCGCTGGAGTGGAATACGCGGGGCAATCTCGGTCTTGTGGTCGGCGCCACCTATCCCGAGCAATTGAAAAGGATACGCGAGCTTTGTCCTCAGATGCCTCTGCTGATTCCCGGAATCGGGGCACAGGGCGGCGACCTGGAGGCAGTAGTCAAGCTTGGCGTCGACGCCAACGGCGAGAAGGCAATCATAAACTGCTCCCGTCAGGTACTCTATGCATCGAAAGGGGCGGACTTCGCGCTGGCAGCCCGCGCCGAAGCGCTGAGGCTGCGCGACCAGATCAACGGATATCTCGCAGGTGGGCGGTGACGCTGTGGAGCCGAAGCTCGGAGACGTAGTGCAGTTACGGAAAAAGCACCCCTGCGGCAGCCACGAGTGGCAGGTGTTTCGTTTGGGTGCTGACATCGGCATCAAATGCCGGGGATGCAACAGGCGTGTGCTTCTAGAGCGCGGGGTTTTCCAGCGCAAGGTCAGGGCCGTTCTTCACCGGGCCGACTGATGCCTTTCCCCAGATACACCCCCGGAGGCCCCTGTACGCACAGAAGGCCCTCTTATGGCCAAGCCAAACGACAACCTCAATCCGTGGATAGAATGCAGCTGTGCCGTTCGTGGTGAGCCTGTCGAACCATGAACGGCCCTTCGACAGGCTCAGGGCGAACGGGAAGAGAGAACTATGCCTCATTACCCACCGGGTGCGCCTCCTAAATCTGGCCTCACGGATTAGGGCACAAGGCCGGGTCTTGCCGGCGGCATGAAGGGGTCACACCGCGGGATGCCAGACGTAGTTCACGATCATAAAGGCTGACAGATGGAAGAAGTATATCTCCAGTGAATAGCGCGAGATGTAGATCGCCAGCGTCTTCAGGTACTCCTGACGAATAGGAAATATGCGGAACCTGTATCTGAGGAAAATCATTAGGTTGACCACGAAGACCACCGCCACCAGGGCGACCACCCCGGGGAGCAGCAGCATAGGGACCCCGTGCTGACCGAGTATCAGGAAGACTGATTCAAAACAAAAGTGCACAGCCACGGTCGCTGCTATCCAGAAACGGGCCAGCGGGTGACCCTTGCTCAGCAACCTCCCTCCGATGGCGTAGGATAGGCCTATCGTGCCGTACTCTATCAGCATGTAGGTGGGCAGGCTGAGAGACATCAGTATCCCGAAAAGGAGAACGAGGAACTCAGACGGGATGTTCAGGACGTTGAACTTGTTCAGGATGGCCTTAATGAGGACGAAGCTGATGAGGATGTTGATGGGCAGGATGTGCTCAACGATGCTTGTCCCGGGGCTGGTCAGAAAGTTGATCACCCAGAGGGCAACCCCGTACAGCAGTATCTCTCGTTTGAATCTGTACGACCCTGAGTAGCCGACCAGAAAGAAGAACTGCGGGGCCGCCATGCGCCCCACACTGCGGAACCAGATGTCGTTGTTCAGGAAGAACCTGCCGACGTGGTCAACAACCATCGTCGTGATGGCCAAGGTCTTGAGGAGGTCGTGGCTGTTGACCTCTCTGCCGTATTTGTAGATGTTCTTCATGGAATACTATTCAGAAGTCAACCTCAACCCAACGCAGAGCCCGACCACCAGAATCGCCGCCGCCGCAATAGCCTTCGGGGTCATGTCGAACGGCTTTGAATAGTCAGTGAAAGGCTTGCCGTCCAGGTGGTCCATCTGGTGCAGAATGGCCCGGGCGTTCGACCCATTCTCTTCAACGACTGCCTCTTCCCCTTCGAGCGTCAGGTACTGCACAGATATCCACTCGCTCCTGTCTATCTCCGCTGGCTTGAGCCTTCCCCCGGGCGCGCTGGGGCACCACTCAGCGCCGCGAGCGCTGCCTCCGCTGTCAACAACCTCGGGGTTCACCATCACCAGAGTCTCCTGCTGTGCCCCGGGCCTGTCCAGCCTCACAACTATGATCCTTCTCGACACGCCCACCTGGGGTGCTGCGAGCCCGAAAACGCCCCACTCCCTGACCGTACTGGTCATGGAAGCCGCCAGGCGCTGCTCTTCTTCGCCTATCTGCCCAACGGGCTTCGCCACTTCCGACAGGACTTGACTCGGATACGTAATAATGGGAAGACTCTGGTTGCCACCGAACGAGAACCTGTCCGCCAGCGTTGCCCCCGCCAACACAGCCAGAGCGATAAGAGTCAGGCAGAAGAGGAGTATGCCGGCAATTCGGGCAAGGGCCTTCGGTGCAGCCGGAGTGCTCTCCCGGGAGGCGCTCCCTCCAGCCTTGGCTCTGCCAGCTCTTGACACCCGGCTCAGTACCGCCTTGCACTTGCCACAGCGGTAGGTCGCGCCCGGCTCCTCAATGTCCGGCAGGTTGTTCTTCGCCCCACACTTGGGACACTTGACGATCAAAGGCCCTCCTCACGTTGATGCGAGGATATCCCGACCATCGCCGCCATTGCCGATGGACTTTGCCATTCCGCCGATTCGAGAGGGCCTAAGCGTGCCTTCATGCCCGCCATTCTACACGCTTCCCGTCACACCGACAACCATCAAGGGCTGGACCCGAGACGGAGGCAGCCCCAGCCCCACTGCATCACATCCCAAGAACCAGTGGCCCAACCAGGAAGACAATGATGTTGTTCAAGAAATGAGACAGTGTGACCCCGGACAGCGAGCCCGTCTTCCTCACCACCCAGGCGTAGAAAAGCGCCACAGCAAAAATCCAGGGAATACTCCCAATCGACAGGTTGAAGCCCGAAACACGACCAACGTGGATCAACCCGAAAACGAGACTCACGTAGACAAGGCCCCACACGCCCAAGGCTGCCCACGATGTCCTCTGCAGGATACCGCGAAAGGCGAGTTCCTCCATCGCCGCCCCTATCAGGATAACCACCACCGCGGCCGGAAGCGGCCACCAGCCGGCCCCTGCGACAACAGGATCGGGCTTCGTCAGGTAGTAGAGCACAAATCCGAAGGCGATGCCTGTCAGACCAACCAGAAGCTGTGGAATCGGCTTGCCCGGGGCAACTGCCACATCGGAGGCGCGCAGCTTCGCCGTTCGCATCACCGCGATGGCCGCTGCAAGTGATAGTACAAAGACTATAGCAAGAAAAACGAGCTCACTTCGCACGTCGACGGCGAACAGGGCCAGGTTGACCACAGCCGCGAGAACGTTGATAACGGGCACGAGAGACAGAGTCAGCAGAAACAGCCGGGTCGTGTCCCCGGCCGCTCTACGCGACTGGACAACAAGAGCGATGAGCAGCAGCGCATAGACTATCCCGCCGACGGCGGAGCCATACAGGCGCAGCAAGGCCTCGGCCAGAACAATGGTCACCAGATAGAGCGCCATTGGCCCCGCTAGTTTCAGGGACTTCCTGCCGACTGCGGCGGCGACCAGGGGCGCCACATCGCCCTCATCCCGAGCCTCCGACGTCCTGGGGAGGGGAAGGAGAGGGGTGCGGCACACGCCACAGCGGTACTTCCTTCCCCGCTCCGGCGGGTCGGGGAGGTGATTCCTCGCTCCACACCTGGGACACTCAACGATCAAGTAGCACCTTCTCAAGCGCCAGTCGCAGGCACAGCACAAGCGCCATTCTACATGGTGAACCATGCGGCGACAACCCCGGCCGCGCTACCGAACCTGAATCAGACTGCGCCCAATAGGTATAGGAGGGCGCTTGCCTTCAGTTTGACCGCACTCAGCCGATAAGATAGAATTGGCCCAGGTGAAGGGAGCAAGGCATGACAGAGGACAGACGCCGCGAGGAATTGCTGAAAGAGGTCGTTGACCTCGAGTGGCGCATGTTTCTGGCGGTCGAGACTTCCATTCCCTCGGCTTGCCAGGAGCAGCCCGGCGCCTTCAGGCTAATGCGAACAGCCAGCTTCCACGTTCTGTCCAGTGAGACGCTTGAATCCTACCTGCGAGACCTTCGAGAGGCCCTGGACGAGAACAGAAACCTGATGACACTGAAGTACGCCCGAATCGACAACATGATCCCGCCGCTCAGCGCAGACCCCATGATTGACAGGATCGTTGAGATTGAGGGCCGCTGGCTAAGCGATCTGGCGAAGCGATACCCGTTGACTTTCAAGGGGCGTGCCGACTACGCCGCCGGCGTTTACCTGCGCAGCGAACTGGAGACCTACTCCAGCGAAACCCTCGAGCGGTACCACAAGGATGTGTCGAGGGCTCAGGAGCAAGGTCGCAATCTCACAGAGGAAAGATACGCCTTCATCTTCCGGCAGACAGGGTATGCCTCCATCGATGAAGTGGAAAGAGAGAGGCAGAAGGGTCAGTCGTAAATCACAGGCCCCGGCGAGGGCAGACCACGCGCGGTGCCATCAGTCAGATTGGGGCTGTAGCTCAACTGGGAGAGCGCCTCCTTTGCACGGAGGAGGTCAGGGGTTCGAATCCCCTCAGCTCCACGTTCAATTTCACAATGGCAGCTAACGGTTTGCTGACGGAGTGCTTCGTGGGAGTGCTTCGTGCCGCTGCTTCGACACCGCTTGCTCGAACCGTAGCGCCGCTACTTCGTGCAACCCCGGTGCAGCATGGGAGTATATGTCAAGGGTTACAGCGACGGTCGCGTGCCCTAGTCTCTCCTGGACAACCTTAGCATGGCCTCCCTACTTCAACAGCAGGGAGGCGTGAGCATGGTGTGCGTCGTGCAGCCTTATTCCCTCTAGGCCGATTGTGCGGATCACCTTCGTCCAAGCATGTGTCACCGTGTCTGGCAGTAGCGGCCTGCCATCGGGCAGGCCAATAAGAAAGACAGCGAGGCGTCCGATGTTCCTTTCCGGTCTGGTCAGTGCAGGTTTCCTGGTGCTGGGAGTGATACTCATTGCCGTGCTGGCCGTGGTGGCATTCGTCCTGCCTGCCGAAGCAGGTATAGACCTCCTCAAAACTATACCTCATGCCTGGCATAGCTGGTGGGTATTTCTGATGTTCGGTCTGCTCTTCCTTGCCGCTGGCATCCTCAGGCTTGCAGGCAGACTCCGTGGGTTCGCCTCTTTCTTGACCAATGCGGGATTCATCGCCATAGGAACAGCCATCGCTGGACTGGGTGCCATCGTGGCATCATGCTTTCTTGATGTCGTGCCCTATCGGTGGGCGATTCTGGGATTGCTTTTCATAATCGGCCTGTTCTTTCTTGCCACAGGCATCCTGCGAGTAGCTAAGGGCTTTGGCCACACCAAAGTGGCTGCTGCGAAGACGATAGCGATGGCAGCTATCATAGTGGTCCCCATCGTCATTCCTCCCCTTCTCGCTATCCCTCAGACGAGAAGTGAGGGTTTGCGACTGGATGGCTCACCATATTTCGTCTACCCGGAAGTACGCCCGGCAGGAGAGCCGATCGCGGTAGAAGTCAAAGGGGAGCCGTTCAGTGTGGTGGCAGGACCGGTAGCCACGCTGGAGTGGCTGGATGACTACACGCTGCGGCTCACCACCCGGAACAGCAGTCGGCTGGCAATAAGGCTGGAGCCTGATGAGGCCATCTACGGACTGACGGAGAGGGTCGTGGACAGCGCCTGGCGGGGAGAAGTGTGGCCGTCGGAAACGGGAGGCCTGAACCTGCGAGGCGAGATTATCCACATGTGGGTAAGCCCCACATTCGAGGTTTACTCGCCGTTCTATCTCAGTTCAAGGGGCTACGGGATGATGGTGGAGGGGACGTGGCCAGGGGTCTACGATATCGGGAAAACCAAAGCAGATGAGCTGCGGGTAGACTGGGAAGCTAACCCTGAGG
>CAZBET010000023.1:0-13007 GCA_964490995.1 uncultured Dehalococcoidia bacterium | reverse complement strand
CGAAAAGGGTGTCACAGGCTGGGTGAACCATACCGCCGTCAGTAGCGTCCATTACTGTGTGAAAACCCTGGCCGCAGGCTAGGACCAGAAACGAATCTGCCTCTTCAACCTGCGCACCGTGTTTCTCAAGTAGCACCTTTCGCGTGTTTGATAGTTTACAGAGTGAAACACCTGGGGGTTGTGGTACGCACCACCCGATTACGTTAACCCCTCTTCTCTTAAGCCGATTCGCCATTTCTTCAGTCTCAGGTATTCCACCGGAATGGCACTTGGCTGCGCAATTATCGCAACCTATGACGAATACCTTTTCCCCTGGCTTGACACAGCCGGCTATCTCGTCAATCGGCTTCTGGATCGTAGCGTGCATGTATCCCTCCTGTATTTGTCGGTTTAGCTACAGCCTCTTGCAGATCATGCTGACTTATCTCGGTGTCTTCTGTCCCTTCTTGAATAGCCTCAGTGCTGCAGCATTGCCATATACTCGTCGGCGTACTTAGCGTTCTTAGCTCCCTCGAACATTTCGCCCCTCTTGACCTTCTCCAATGCCAAATACTCGCTGACAGCCATGCCAGCCGTTGCCCCTTGGGAGGCAGACACAATAAGGTGCCGGTCACAGCCGGTGACCTCACCGCAGGCAAATACCCCAGGCTTGCTGGTCATCATTTGCGCATTGACTCCTACGAAGCTCACCACCAAATCGAGCCCCGTGTCACGCGCTAGCTTCGTATTTGGCTCCGTGCCGACACAGACAACCACCCAGTCGACTGCGACCGCCTTCTCCTCGCCGGTCTTGTTATTCACGACCACTGCCGTCTCGGCTCTGTCGTTGCCTCTCAGTTCCTTCACCTCAGTGTTGTACCATATCTGAACGCCCTCCCTTTGCAGCCTCGCGACCATAGCTGGATATGCCCTGAGCGACTCCCTGCGATGCACCAGGATGACTTCTCTAGCCTTGCCCTTGGCCACCAGTGCGCTCTTGGCGGTACTATTGCCACCGCCTACCACGATGACTCTCTTCCCCGTGAACTTCTCAGCGTCGCGCTTGGCATAATAGGACACTCCTGTGCCCAGGAGCCTCTCCTCACCGGGTATGCTGAGCCTCTGCATGGTGCTGCCCGTGGCTAGGATAATGGCCTTTGCCCGGTACTGCTTCGCTTCAGTGGTCACAACTAGGTCATCGGCGTCGACGCTCAAGACCTTCTCGTACCTCAACTCCGCCCCCACACCGGCGGGCGGTGATGAGGTCACCTGCTTCTCCATGTTATCCATCAATATGCTGCCATCGCCCGGTGGGAAACCCGGGTAGTTGCTCACTGTGCTGGCGATGGCGCACTGTCCGCCCACCCACTCACCTTCCAGCACTAGCGTGCTCCAGCCGTCGAGCCTGGTGAAGATGGCTGCCGAAAGCCCCGCAGGGCCGGCTCCAACGATGACGACGTCCCGTTCTTCCATAGCTGCCTCCCTCTTCATTCCTCTGGCAATCGCAGATTCCGGCGGTTACCCACGAATGAGCGATCTGACGCGTGACCTCTTCCCCTCCCATCGGAACAGCCTTTCATCCTGTTTACCCGTATTCTCAGTGGCCGTGGTTCAGGCAGCCTAGACCATCCGGATTGCCTTCATCGGGCAAGCCTGAGCGCACTTGGCGCAACCATGGCACCATTTGGCCGGATTGATTTGTGGTGCTTCGTAGGCACATTCTTGTATTAGATTCCCGTACTCGCATTCGAGTGCCGCTGCGCAAACCCCGCGTTCGCATCTCCCCGGGTCGCAACTCTGATAGTCCACCTCGGCTACCTTTTTCGGCACCAGCTTTCCTTCACCTTAATCCGTGGACGACGTGCGGAGACGTTTGTGGTGAGCCCTTCGGCAGGCTCAGCACAGGCTTGTCGAACCATCAACGGGCACTTCGGCAATCCTTCGACACGCTCAGGACAGCGCTCAGGGCGAAGGGGACGAGAGAGATGGGTTTGCTCACCGGCCGTGTTAGCCTTTCCAGTGCGGACTCACGGATTACAGCCTCTCCCCTTCTCTTGCTTTCTCGAGTTGTTCCTCCAGTTCTTCCAGTTCCTGGAGCATCGCTGGCGCAACCGAGTGGGGAGGTATCCGGCGCTTGAGTTCCTCTATCCTTTCTTCGAGTTGTCTTATGGTTTCAGAATGTATCTCCATCCTTCCCCTGTGGCCCATCGCACCACGCGTAGGTGTATCTCCTCAATGTGCAGAGTGCCCGGTTCCGGCCACCAGTTCATCCAGCAGGTTCCTCAACGGTCCTTTGTAGTGAAAGCCCAGGAGCTTCTTCACAGGTTCGGCGCGCCGGAAGAGGAGCACAGCGGGCAAGGGAAGGATGTGGAACCTGGCGGCGAGTTCAGGCTCCTTTTCTATGTCGACCTTGACGAACTTTATCCTGCCCTCATACTCCCTTGCCAGATCCTCTACGACCAAACAAAGAGCGAAACATGAGCCGCATTGCAGCGTGGTGAAACAGGCAAACACGGGGAGCTTTGATTCTAGCACCTCCCTGTCGAAATCCTGGCCTGTGACCTCTGCTATCATGGCAGCCTCCCCTGTTGTTTGATCCAAGGTGGCTCAAGTAGTCTCCCGGAACATACCAGCCTTTCCCTGTCCCCCTGTCCTTCCCGCGAAAGCCTTGATAAACACCTCCGGCACAGTCACCCTGTCATCCAGCAACCCTAGCTTCCTCCTGGCCTCATGGTAGTCTGTGCTCCCAAAGGATTCGTCCGGCCCAAAGGCTATGCACAACACCTGCCTTAGAGTCTCGAACCCATCGTTGAGGTCGGGGGCATTCCACATTGGCATCACCAGGGAGTAGGGCCCATATTGGGCGGCGATCTCATCCCCGTAGTTTTCGCTCAGCCAGTCCGAGCAAAGCCTGTCTATTTGATGACTGCTAATGGCATCCTCCTTCCCAGAGGCCGTTGAGGTCTAGTCCTGACGCCTCTGATGGAGCTTAGCTAGAGCTCACCACGAGAGCCCTCGAACGCCGTTCTTCGTCACATCATCGCTTCCACTAATCCAGTTCATTACAGGCTTACTCTTCCCGCTGTCAGAAACTCAATCTGGTGCCGGCATTATTCAGGAAGAAAATGTCCCCAAACTCCTGAGATAACCAGGCTGAAGCCTGGAAACCGGTGCAGTGGGAAACCCCCAACCGTTCAATTCCCATTTCTCTCAGGTCAGCGCACGTTCTAACAAGCCTCTCCTCTGAAGCGCGGAAAAGATGAATGCCTCCAATTACAGCCTTGATACGATTTTCGCCAGTCAAGTTACGAACATGTTTCAAGGTATTTACGAGGCCCCGATGACCGCAACCGAGGATGACTACCAAACCCGTTTCCGTCTTGACACCCAGGGCTAGGTCGTCTGCGAGGGGGTCAGGCACCAGACGGTTGTCCTTTCTCACGGCCAGGTCCGGATCGATTTCTTCATAATCCGTTACCATCGGTATTTCGCCGGTTGTAAATACTCTGTCGGTGATCCAGACAGGCTCTCTGGTCAGGTTGAGACGGGCTCCCAAGGATTCAAGTTCCTCTCTCCGGAAAGGGATGCCGATGAAACCACTTACCTCGCCCAACCCATAGTACTTGGGTTCCCAGATATCGGGATGTGCAATGACATCGACCGCTCCCTTCTCTCTCAAAACGTCTCGCAAACCGCCTGTATGATCGCTGTGCCCGTGACTCAGAACGATCTTCGCTACAGACCTGATATCAATACCCAAGCGGTGTGCATTGTGTACTGCTGAAACATCAAGGCCGGTATCGAAGAGGATGTTGGCACCGTCAGCTTCCACGAATACGCTGAGCCCCCATTCGCCGAGACAACCGAAACTGGCAGTGTTCTCGGCTAGGGTGGTAATACTGATGCCCATCTCTGGCCTCCCCCATGACAGGGTAGTCCTGCCAATACCCAGGATCGTCCGGGCTTCGGCTTATCTTGCGCCTTTCCTTGAGCTCTATGCTTAGCGCGCACAGACGCCTATCTGGTTTCAGACAACCCGGTTCTTCCCCGAAGTGCCTCTTCTGTCCAGCAACCCGCTATGCTTTCCGGGTGCTAATACGAAAAGGAACGTATAAGGGACACCGTCCTATCAAGCTTGTGGCGAAAAGGACTACTCCGATGACACCTACGGCGATAGCAGCGCCTCCACCTAACACGCCGAACCCCACTGCCATCATCACTATCCCGATAATGGCTCTGACGACCCGGTCCGTATTTCCCATGTTGCGCTTCATTCCAGCACCTCCCACCATTTCCTGTTTCTTGCCCTTCTCCGACTCAACTCTCTTCCCTGTTCCCGACTGGCATATACTCAGGTCCATCAAGCTTAGCCGACCGGTGCAACCTGGACAGGTACATGCATAGTCTATTCGTATGTCGAAGACCTGACACCTACATACATTTCAGGATTCCTCGCGCCCAGGGGCAGTCACCGCAAGGAAGCGTGTACTCGTAGCAATCCCTCCGAAACACCGGTGCCAGCAGCGCGAAACAGGCCTCAGCGTGGGGGCAATCTCCACACGGGGCGAAATCGAATCTATCAACCTGTCTGCGAAAACTGCGGTATTCCCTCGAGTTCCATATGTCTCGCAGATCGCGCTCGTTCACATTCCCAAAACTAACGGCGTTTATGCTTTTTTCTCGGCCGTTTACATAACACATATACGAGTGGTAGAGATTGTGACACGGTCTTACAAACCCATCCCAACTAATGAAAGCAATCCTATCTCTGACGAAACCACATTCGCGCCGCGCCCTTGGAATCAGGGGCGGTAGATCAAGCTCTATGTGAGACCTTGCAGCCCTCGCGGCAGCCTCTGCAAACAATTTCTGAACGTGAGCGATATGGCTCCCATCTCTGGGGATCAGGTTCTTGAAACTCATGCACACATTCCGCTCTCGCGCCTTGGCAACTGTCTCATCGAGTAACTCAAACCTCTGCCCCATTTCTTTGTCATAGCCACGCACATTGTCCCATGTCGGCTTTCCGGAGCGAAGCTTGTCCTTTAGCGGCGGCACCCCGAAGAGGGCGTTGGCATAGTTCTCGACATCCAATGAATCGAACGTAAGTGAGATACTGCGCTGTTCGGCCTCAGCTTTTGCCTCCTCGAAGAGCTCGATGGCCACATCGGAATTGAAATCATACAGAATCTCATTCTTCATTTCCTCAGTGTGAGGCAGCAGGTTGGAAACGATGATGAAGCTAATGCTGTGTTCAGCGGCAAGCTCGACAAGTTGTGGCAGTTCCTCGATGTTCCTCTTCATGGCTACGAATTCAAGCCCGACCACAGGGGTCTGACTGTTGATTTCTTTCTTGGTTTGGTTCAAGAATCGTATGCCATTCAGAACATCCTCTAGTCTGGCGCCTTTCCTGATTTCGGCAAAAGTCTTAGGGGAAGCACCATCTACAGAGACGACGATATAGTCAAGGCCAGACGATACCAGCTTCGACGCCGTATTCTTGTCGATAAGTGTCCCGTTGGTCGTGAGACTGAGGGTACCATTCTGGGGCAAATGCTCTTTCCCTAGCCGGATCATCTCGAAGATGTTCTCGTTAAGTAGAGGCTCACCAATGCCGATTATGTTGACTGTCTCGATCTCAGGGAACACGCTTGCTAGAGCTCGATAGGTCTCCAGACTCATGTCTCCTGAGTCTTCCCTCCAGACCCTCCTGACGCACATGCTGCAACTAAGGTTGCATCTGGTCGTGACTTCCACATTCACTTTCCTCAGTTGGTCATCCATTTGACATCGCCTGGCAAATTCCCTCTAAACCCGCATTCCTAGCTCTGCAATTGGCAGGAAGACGCTTTCTGCTTGGGAGATCCCTCAACAAGAGCCGCTTATCCCCAGCGTGAAGTTGCCCAGTGCAATGCTTCGCAGATATCGTTATCTTCAGGCCGAGAACACTGGCCGTGAATTCTTGGCCGGACACATCCGAGAAACCGGTCTCTCCAACATCCGGCGAGCTAGCGAGGTGTTAGAGGCACACCGTAGCGATTTGAAGAGGCCTGCTTAGGCAACCCCTGGCTGCGTCCAGGTTCCGCCAAGTCCTTCTTCGGAGCCCAGGCTACATTCTCTCCAAAGTGGGCGTGCTTGTGTCGCTAGTGGTTCGTCTATGATTCCCCTGGCCGGATTAGTGCCTCCACCTTGAGCCGAATCGCGTTCTCAGGAACCGCACCTATGCTCTCGTCGACCTTCTGACCTCCCTTGAAGAAGAGCAGCAAGGGGATGCTCATCACGTGGTATCTCCTCGCCATCTGCGGGTTCTCGTCCACATTAAGCTTGCAGAACTTGAATTCGCCCTTATACTCCTTCGAGAGCTTATCAATGATTGGCCCAATCATACGGCACGGGGCACACCAAGGTGCCCAGAAGTCGACCGCCACGGGCAAGTCGGATTTCAGGACTTCTGCTTCAAAATTGTGGTCTGTAAGCTCGACTACCATCTCAGGCACACCTCCGTTGGAGTAGAATTCGTGCTCGACTTCTAACTAGAAGGCAAGCTCAACGCTTTTCATGGTCAACTCTTGATCTGTGACTGTCCTCAGCGGGGGAAGAGCGCGTACATCCATTCCAGGTTCGTGCCTGAAGATGTGGGCCAGCCCTCTATTGAGCATGAAGATAAGCCGGGAGAGCGGCAGTTCCATGGGGCAGGCATCCTGACATTGGCCGCAATTGACACAGGAATCCACTACGTGGGCAATCCTTATCATGGGAAACATGACATCAGGCGGAATGTCCCCACCAGCCACAAAGCCTCTATCTGCCTCCAGTAAGCAGTCCTTGCAGTAGCATATGGGACAGGCATCCCGGCAGCCGAAGCACTTGATGCATTGGGTGAATTGCCCAAATTGCCCGAACCAGTAGACGAACCTCTCCTCAGCGCTCATACCCTTTGAGCTGGCGAAATCCTTGTCCTGCCATTGCCGCGCCAGCTCTTTTGCCGCTGTGCCTTTTCTCCTCCTCGCTTCTATTGCTCTGGCATCCGGTTGTACGGCTCTGATACAGTGGGCTTCAATTGCGCCCTGCATAAGGTCGTCCCCCTTTTCTGAACAGACCTCGATGAATGTCGACTTGTTCTCCGTTGCCCCCCATTTGCCACAGGCTATGTCCGCCATGGTGGGGACATTGGTCTCGCATCTCCTGCAATTCTCCCTTCTCCCATATCCTCTTTCCTCGAGCACTGTTAAGTCCCTTTCCTTCTCAGTCCCGTCTTTTAACCTAATCGTGAGCTTGCCTTCCTCGATGTCTTCTCTGATGACATCGAAGGGGTTAACCCCAAATTCCTTCTCCAGCATCCTCTTGGTCCTTGATGGCGGCAGAGTGCCCGTGCAGTTCAGGCCTATGAGGAGGAGGTTCTCGAGGTTGATCTGAGTTCTCTTAGCGAGCTCAATAATCGCCTTAGCATCGCAAGGCTTGCAGGTCACGGCTAGCTTCAGGGCGGAGGCGCCATCGAGATACTCCTTGACGCAGCGGGCCATATTCACAGAGACGCAATGCAATGCACCAGCGAGCTCGGCCACTTCGTCTGGAGCAGTGACCAGGACGGGTATGCCATCGTACCTATTGCCGTCCCTTGCCCTTATGGCCAGCACAGCGTCCACTCTCCGGCTCTCCAAGGCAAACTTGAGCAGGGAAGTGACCGCCCCGCCATACTCAGCTCTATTTCGCATCTCCTCATCTGAGGACCAGGCTACATACATATCTCCTTTCATCGCTTCACCTCCAACTTGACGGCGCACACCTTGAACTCGGGCATCTTGCACCCTGGGTCAAGGGCAGGATTCGTCAGCACATTGGCACAGGACTCGGCAAAGTGAAAGGGCACAAACACCAGCCCTGGAGGCACCTCGTCAGTTACTTTGGCATTGGTTTCAATCATACCCCGCCTTGTTGTCAAGGTGACTGTGCCATTTCTTTTGATCCCCAGTTTCGTGGCGTCCCCAGGATTCACCTGGACAAACCCTCGGGGCACCTCGCCATTCAGGGTATCGGTTTTCCTCGTCATGGTACCTGTATGGTAGTGGAACATGCTTCTTCCAGTGGTCAGAACATAGGGATATTCACTGTCCGGCAGCTCCGCCGCAGGCTTATACCCGACCACCTGGAAGTGGCCCAAGCCATCGGGCGTACCGAATCTCTCCACAAACATAGTGGGCGTGCCCGAGTGGTCCTCTGAAGGACAGGGCCACTGAATCCCACCCGCCCGCTTCAGCCTGTCGTAAGTTATCCCCTTATACTGAGGGATGCAACTCCTTATCTCGTGGAATATGTCGGCCGGAGAGGCGAAATCGAACTTATCCTTGTAGCCCATCCTTTCCGCGACCTGGCATATGATCCTCCAGTCGGTCCTCGCCTCGCCGGGAGGGTCAATCACCTTGTTCACCTTCTGTACTCTCCTGTCTACCCAGGTATGGGTGCCTTCCCTTTCCACCCAGCAAGCCGATGGTAGCACCACATGGGCAAGCTGTGCCGTCTCGGTCATGAATATGTCCTGAACCACCAGAAAATTCAGGCTCTCCAGCAGCTTTTTGGTGTTTTTCGAGTCAGGGGCAGAAATGGCAGGGTTCACACCCACCGCATAGATGACCTTGCACTTGCCCAGGATGTCCATATAGGTAAGCCCAGGCTGGGCAGGGAGATTCTCCACACCCCAGGCTTTCTTGAAGAAATCCGCCGATTCTTGAGATACCGGCTTGAAACCGGGGTAGAAAACGTTCACGCAGCCCATATCCCCGGTGCCCTCGCCGTTTATCTGCCCCCTCATTGGGTTCACTCCAGTCCCCGGCTTCCCTATGTGTCCTGTAAGGAGGGCCAGGTTGGCAAGAACCTTCACATTGTCTCCACCGGTAATGTGTTGGGTTATTCCCTCGTCAAACAGGATGCAGCCTCTTTTCGCGTTTGCATAGGTGATTGCCGCCTTTCTAATCTTCTCCAGAGGCACTCCTGTTATCTCCTCCGCTTGCCTCAAATCTACCGCTGAAAGGGAATTGCGGAGCTCATCGACCCCGGCGGTCCTGGACTGTATGAATTGCCTATTTTCGATCCCTTCGCTGAGGATAATGCACATCATGGCATTTACCAAAGCCACATCGGTGCCTGGCTTGAGCTGAAGGTGGACGTTGCCCAGGTGTTCTGCGGTGGCAGTTTTTCGGGGGTCCATTACAATCACGGTGGCCCCTTTTCCCTTCGCCCGGAGCACTCTCCTGGCTATCAGAGGGAAGGTCTCCTTGACGTTAACGCCGGCGATGAAAATACAGTCGGCAATCTCAATGTCAAGCTGGGAGATCTGCATCACCCCAGAGCCCACCGTGGGTAGAAGCCCTGCCACTGTCGAGGAGTGGCAGAATCTGGCGCAATACTCGATATTGTTGGTGCCCATGACGACGCGGGCGAACTTCTGCAAAAGGTAGCTTTCCTCATTGGTGGTTTTCCCTGAACCAATGGCGCCGAAGGACTCGGGGGCAACGCCCTTAAACCTGTCAGCCACAAGGTTCAAGGCTTCTTCCCAACTAGCCTCCTTGAACCTGCTGTCTTCCCTTATCAGTGGCTTTGTAAGCCTCTCCTCGCTATACAAATACTTGTAGGCATTCTTCCCCTTGGGGCAGTTTGCCCCTTCGTTTACCGGGTGCTCCTTCCAGGGCTCCTCACCTACTATCTTGCCGTCTTTCACCACAAGATATATCCCACATCCACATCCGCAATAGGGGCATATGCTAGGCACGTACTCGAGATTCATCTTCCCTCCTGCCAAACGGGCTTGGCCCAAGCTGCCTTATCTTCTCTGTAAAACTCCTGGCCGTTTCAGCTACTTTCGGCCCCTCCGAAGCCGAGATCCATTCCAGCCTGAGTCTGTCGCCACCGATTCCAGTGGCCTCGAGAAAAGGCTTCAACCCTGTCACCCTTCTCCGGGCACTCAGGTTACCCCGCCGGTAGTGGCAATCTCCTGGGTGGCAGCCGCAAATCAGCACGCCATCGGCTCCGGCAACAAGGGCCTTCGATATGAGACCTTCGTCTACGCTCCCAGAGCACATTACCTTCACTATCCTCAAATTGGGTGGGCATTTGATTCGCGATGTGCCCGCCAAGTCAGCAGCGGCATAGGAGCACCAGTTGCAGAAAAAGGCGACTATCCTTGGCTCAAATCTGTGATGAACTGCTTCCGAACTGCCGAGGTTTGGCTCCACAGGTTCCCCTCCTTTCAGCGTTCTGGGCTGACACAGGACCGGGTAGGTGATAGAATACTTCCAGCAGTATTGGCTAGGGTGATTATACCCTAGGGGGGTGTGGTATATCAAGCCTTAGAGCAATCTGTGCGTGGAGGTCACGATGGCTGAAGAAGGGGTTTCTCAGGAGGCATTGCTCAAACGCCTGAAAAGGATCGAGGGGCAGGTGCGGGGAATCCAGAAGATGATCCAGGACGGCCGTGACTGCGAGAGCCTTGTTACCCAGTTAGCTGCCGTCCGATCTGCTATCGAGGGTGTCGGCGCGCTCGTGCTGAATAACTACATGAAGCTCTGCCTGCGTCAGGGTGCCGAGAAAGAATCGGCGCGCGTTAGCTCCCTGGCGCGGGCCATCACCATCTGGGGAAGGGTGCGTGTCGGCGACAGCGAGAGTTAGGTAGCCACTGTGTACAGCGGGAGGAACTCTACGTGTTTTGCCGGTTATGCCCTTGGGTGGCATCGGCCGGGTGTACGTCGGCAACACTTCGTTGTTTGTACCTTTCGCTTCCTTTGAGCAGAGAAGGCAGATAACCGCGACCGGAGCTTGTCGCTTCGCTGGGTATCAGCCCTTCTTTCTGGCTCACTCGCTGGCTGAGCAGGGGGTGTCGACAGTGATTGCCAGCAGCACGGGCTCGAGCGCTGAGGCACTGTCCTAGCACAACCGCATCCAAGCCGTGCTGGGTGCCCTGGGGAATGACCCCGAGCAAATAGTCCGGAACTACATGCGGGCACTGGGCAGAGGCGAGAACGCCTGCGACCATTTGGTCTAAACGTAACTAGGGAGCAGCAGATTGAGGGTTTGTATAGTCGGTGGCGGCGGCGGGGCGAGCAATGCCGCCAATGTCATCCGCCTGCTAGACAAACAGGCGGAGATACACATATTCACTAATCGGGGTGAGATAGGGAACCTTCCCTGCGAAATCCCCTTCGTCCTACGTGGCACTCTTCCCTCGTGGGAAAGCACCTTTGCCTTCAGAGACAGCTTCTACAGGGAAAGGAACATCGAAGTCCACCTCAATACGGAGGTGACTGAAATTGTCAGGGGGCAGAAGCATGTGGTAGCTGGTGGCGGAAGCCACAGCTACGACAAGGCTATCCTCGACCTGGGAGCTATCCCGAGCATCCCTCCGATTCCAGGATTGGACGGCCGAAACGAGTTTGCCCTCAGCACAGGTCTGAAGCTCGCGAGGGCCTTCGAGCGGGCAGTTCCGAGGTACAGGCGGGCAGCTATCCTGGGGGTGGGGCAAATTGCCCTGGAGGTAGCTGCGATCTTGGAGGCGAAGGGCTACCACCGCATCTACCTGGTAGGCAGGTCTGACCGTGTTCTTCGCGCCTACCTGGATAAGGACATGGCTGAAATGATGGCGGAAAGGATAAGAGATAAAGGTATAGAGCTGATCCTTTCGGCGAAGGTGGTCAGCGCGGCAACTCACGGAGAGGGGAAGCTTCTTTCTCTGTCCGACAGAGATCTTGAGGTGGACTTCATTTTCTACGCCGTCGGCGCTGAGCCGAACACCGGCTTGGCCGCGAAAGCAGGCATCAAGCTGGGGGAGACTGGTGCCATCGCCGTCAACGACTATCTCCAGACGAACGACCCGGACATATATGCCATCGGTGACTGCATGGAGAATCAGGAGGTGATCACGGGTGCTAGAATACGCTACCAAACGGCTACCAATGCGGCGCGAACCGGGAGAATAGCGGGTAGGAACGCTGTCCTGGGTAAGGTAGTTCGCTATCAGGGCACTGTCATGCCCTTTGTTACCGAGGTTTTCGGCTACCAGGTGGGCACCGTTGGCTTCACCGAAGCCTTTGCCAGGGGACGCGGATTTGACGTGGTTTCCAGTGTGACGGCCACCTCGACTCGACGCCGGCTGTTCGGCGGCAAGCCTCTCCGCATCAAGCTCATCGCGGATCGCAACACCCAGGCCTTGGTCGGAGCTCAGCTCATCGGCGAAGAGCTGGTGGCTTCGAAGATTGACAGACTTGCCGTTGCCATAGCCGAGAGGATCCCAGTCCAGCGATTGACCATGATTGACACCTGCTACTCGCCAACGACAGGTGCGGGATACGAAGCCGTGACCATGGCGCTCGATGAGCTCATAGAGAAGATGTCGGCTCCTGGGAGGAACATTCGGCAGTAACCGGCCAGCATTGACGGGGGGCATAAATGGCTTCGGACTTCGACAGAATGGTGGAGGACCTCCAGAAACAGATGTGGGCAGGTTATTCCCCGGTAGTTGTAGATCATGCCCAGAACCCGAGAAATGTTGGCAGGATCCAGGACGCCGACGGCTCTGCCAGAGTCACCGGCCCCTGCGGCGATACCATGGAGATATCGCTCAGGATATGTGACGGGGTCGTTGAAGATGCCGCCTTCCAGACGGACGGGTGCGGCACTACCATTGTCGCCGGAAGCATGGTTACCGAGCTCGCGAAAGGAAAAGGCGTTGCCGAGGCCCTGGAACTAACCCAGCAGGATGTGCTGGATGCCCTGGGAGGGTTGCCTGAAGAGAGCGTGCACTGCGCTCTGCTGGCGGCGAATACTCTGAAGCAGGCTACCAAGGATTATCAAGCCCGGAAGCGAGAGCCTCGGAAAAGGGATTAGCGGAGACAGTGAAGCTTCGGCGATGGACCAATCCAGAATGGGGGTGATGGGGAGACAGAAGAGGTCAGCTCTGGCTCGGCGACCCCAACGCGGGCTGCACTTACTAATGGTCTCATAATAAAATGGTCTCACTAAATCGCAGCATAGACAGTTTC
>CAZBET010000022.1:0-13416 GCA_964490995.1 uncultured Dehalococcoidia bacterium | reverse complement strand
TCCATGTGGGCGATAAAGTCCGCTTTGAAGCTGGACGGGCGGGAAGGATTCGTGACCGGCGATATCGGCTGCTACAGCCTTGGCGCAGGTCCCGCAGGCTTCTTCCAGTTGAAGACCATCCACTGTATGGGGGGCGGGATAGGGCTGGCCTCCGGATTCGGCAAGCTCGATCGGTTCGGGTTCGACCAGCCCGTCATCGCGGTGTGCGGCGACTCGACCTTCTTCCACGCGGCGATTCCTGCCCTCATCAATGCCAGGTTCAACAGCAGCAACGTGCTGATGGTGGTGCTCGACAACGGGGGAACAGCCATGACCGGATTCCAGCCCCATCCCGGTTCCGGATTCGATGCCCTGGGCAAGCCCGCACCTGTAGTGCAGATTGAGGACGTGTGCAAGGGGATAGGCGTGAAGGTCAGGGTTAGGGACCCGTTTGAGGTAGACCAGGCTGTCAGCGACCTCTATGACATGCTTCAGGAGGGTGGGGCCAAGGTGATGGTATTCCGCCGAAGGTGCCATTTGGTAGAGACCAAGGAGAAGGGGAGGAAGAAGGTCTCGGTCGACACCGACAAGTGCATTGGAGATGACTGCGGGTGCGCGCGGTTCTGCAGCAGGGTGTTCAACTGCCCGGGCATCATCTGGGATCAGGATGCGAAGAAGGCAAAGATCGACGAGGTGGTATGCACCGGCTGCGGAGTCTGTGCCACGCTTTGCCCGCGCGGGGCGATCGTTGTTGAGGGAGGGTAAGACATGGCTCTGGAGAAAGACCCGCTGAATCTCATCATAACCGGTGTCGGGGGACAGGGGAATGTCCTGGCTTCGCTGATAGTAGCTTCGGCCGGGATCAAGTGCGGCCTCTACGTGACTGTGGGTGAGACTTATGGCGCTTCCCAGAGAGGGGGCGCGGTGACGAGCCATGTGCGTTTCTCCGCCCTGGAACAGTGCGGGCCTTTGATACCCGAGGGTCAGGCGGACGTTGTGGTGGGCCTTGAGCCTGTGGAGGCATTGCGCATCATCGCGGATTTCGGCAGTCCGCGCACCAGGGTTATCGTCAGTCCCAGACCGATCTATCCCGTCTGGGTTCTGGCCGGGCAGGCCACGTACCCGCCTGTGGCAGAGGTTCTGGACAAGTTGAGAGAGCTGGTGAACAGGGTTGATGTGATCGAGGCAACGGGAACGGCTGAGGCTGGACTAGCAGCCAATGTGGTAATGGTGGGTGCTCTGGCGGCCTCTGGCACCCTGCCGATTCCCATCGACACCTATGAAGAGACGATGAGGGAGGTTCTGGCCGCGAAAGACCTGGAACTGAACCTGAACGCGTTCAGAAAGGGTGTGGAAGCAATGGGAAAGGCCGGCGCCCAGGCGGGCCCAAAGGCAAGGGGGTTGAAATGAGATTCAAGGTAGTCAACGCCGGTTCTCTTGAGAATCCCTACGCCGGTGAGATGCTGGCCAGGATTGGGGCAGATTACAGCCACAAGCCTTGCTGGTCAGGTGAACAGCTTATCGAGTTTGCGCGCGATGCCGACGGCATAATCACCAGCCCTTTCGATGCTCAATTTACCCGTGAAGTGATGGAGGGCCTAAGCAGGTGCCGAGTGATCAGCAATACGGGGGTGGGCTACGATAAGGTCGATGTGGGTGCTGCCACCGAACATGGCATTTGTGTGGCTTATGTGCCCGATTACTGCATGGATGAGGTGGCGGAGCATGCAATGGCGCTGGTTCTAAGCTGCGCCAGGCAGGTAGCGACAATCAACAGGATTATGAAAGAGGGCAAGCTGACCAAGCTACAGCCTCCCTGGGTGGAGCGACCCGTGTTCAAGCTTCGAGGGCAGACCCTGGGGCTGGTCGGCTTCGGCAGGATCGGACGAACAGTAGTCCGGAAAGCTCAAGGCTTCGGGCTCAAGGTTATCGCTTATGACCCCTATATCCTCCCCAGCTCCGTGATGGGCTATGATGTGGAACTGGTGCAGAGTCTGAGGCAACTGCTCACGCGATCGGACTTCGTGTCTCTCCATGTCTCCCTTACCGAAGAGACGACGCATATGTTCAGCATAAAGCAATTCAAGAGGATGAAGCCCACAGCCTATTTCATCAACACGGCCCGGGGTGGGGTTGTTGATCAGGAGGCGCTCTACAAGGCGCTCACCGAGGGATATATTGCAGGGGCTGCTGTGGATGTACTTGATCCAGACCTCGATTTGGCAAATCCACTCCTGAAGCTGGATAATTTCGTCTACACAGGGCATTCCGCCTTCTATTCAGAGACATCGGGCCCAGAGCTGCACCGCCGTGCGGCGGAGGGGGTGGCGCAGGTCCTGCGTGGCAAGTGGCCCCAGAATTGGGTGAACCCCGAGGTGAAGCAGAAATTCATCGCCCGCTGGGGCAAGACGCCCTGGCCCAGCAGAGAGAGGATACCGCCCCAGAGCACCGCACCGGGCAGCACCCCTGGCGATGTGAAGTCTCGCCCAGAGGGGGAATCCCAATCTCGAAGCGCGAAATCCGAAACAAGTTCAAAATCCAAATGGTCCCAACGCAGAACGTCCTCAGCATTCAGATTCTGAGCAGTCGGTATTGTGTGGGGTCTGGGAATTGGGATTTCTTGCCTGAGAAAGTGGAATGGGCTTCTAAACGCCCTCCAAGGAGCAATGAATGTCCGGGGTAAGAGATGCAGTGATGGTGGACTACGCCCGCACGCCGTTTGGCGTGGCGAGCGCCAAGAGGCCGGGCTTCTTCGCTGACAAACGGGCTGACGACCTGGCCGTCGCCGTTGTCGAAGCGCTTCTGAAGCGGACCGGGATAGAGCCTTCGGCAATCGACGAGGTCATTATGGGCACGGTGAACCAGTCCGCCGAGCAGGCGAACCCGGGAAGAAGCGTCGGCCTCATGACCTGTCCCTTTGAGGTTGCGGGGCTGAGCGTCGAGCGGGCGTGCTGCTCGAGCATGACGGCCGCGCACATGGCGTGCATGTCTATCCAACTGGGCCTGCAAGGTATCGTCGTTGCCGGTGGGATGGAAAGCCACTCCCACTTCCCCACTCCTTTGATAACTGAGGACACTGACCTTCTGGCTCTGGCCGAAGAGCTTGGCAGCACCCGAGGGATGCCGAACCCCAGGATATTCGAGAAGGTGGACCTGACGGCGGTGGTGAGCATGGGTCTGATCGCCGAGAAGCTGGCCGACATGTTCGGCATATCCCGAGAAGACCAGGATAGGTGGTCCTGGAGAAGCAACCTGAGAGCGGCGGCGGCGTACAGGGAAGGGAAGTTCAAGCACGAGATAGTTCCCGTGGAAGGCACGCTGCCTGACGGGACAATGAAGCTCATTGACTATGACCAGGGCGTGAGGCCTGACTCGAAGATCGAGAAGATTCGCACCCTCCCACCACTCTACAAACCTGATGGAACCATCTGCGCGGCCAGCACCTCCGGGGAAAACGACGGGGCGGCAGTGGGCGTGTTCATGTCAAAGGACAAGGCGAGGGAGTTGGGCCTGGTGCCCATGGTGACTGTCAGGAGCATGTCCTGGGTGGGAGTTGACCCCAGCCTGATGGGCTACGGCGCGATAACGGCCTCTCAGAAGGCTTTGAAGAGGGCTGGCCTGTCCGCAGACCAGATGGACCTGGTGGAGATAAACGAGGCCTTCGCTGTCCTGCCCCTCATGCAAATCAAGGACATGGGCCTGGACCCGGAGAAGGTCAACGTCAATGGCGGGGCCTGCTGCATCGGCCACCCAGTCGGGGCGAGCGGGATGCGCGTGCTGGGCACGCTGGCTCACGAGATGAACCGAAGGCAGGCAAGATACGGCCTGGCAGCCATATGCGGCGCCTGGGGCGCGGGCGCGGCGACGGTTGTCGAAAGAGAAGGGTACTGGGAAGGACGCCAAGCCTTTCTCGCCTGAGCTCGAACCCCAGATTCTCCTCCGGGGCTGGAGATGGCCTCGAGCTGTCACTTACAGTTCGGCAGGTAGCGCGCGCAAGAGGCAACCGTATGCTCAACAAGGTGTTCAGCACTTTCGACGAAGCTGTGGCCGACATTCCTGATGGCGCTTCCATCGCCATGGAGTGCTGGGGAGTCGCCGCGACTGCCCAGAACCTGGTCGCGGCGGTCAAGAGAAAGGGCGTCAAGGGCCTTACCCTCATCACGCACAACTTCGTGCCCTTGCCTCTGGGCAGCGAGGAGGAAGTCACCATGCCTCCGGTGCTTCTGCCGCAGATGAAGCGCCTGATAGCATCTGTGGTGGGCTTCCAGCAACTTGGCGCGGGGGCGTTTGTGAAAGAGTACGTCGAGAAGGGGCTCGAGGTGGAACTCTCCACGCACGGCACCCTGGCATCGAGGCTCTACGCCGGTGCTGCCGGCCTGGGAGGCATCTACAACCCTGTGGGTGTCGGGACAATACTCGAGGAGGGCAAGGAGAAGCGGGTTATCGATGGCCGGGAGTATCTCTTCGAGAAGCCGATAAGGGCGGACTATGCCTTCATCAGGGCTCATAAGGCGGACAGGCTGGGGAACCTGGTGTATCAGGGCACGTACCGGACGGATCAGCCTGTGATGGCCATGGTGGCTGGGGTTACTATCGCTGAAGTGGACGAGATAGTGGATGTCGGTGGAATCGACCCCGAGCACGTGGTGACCCCGGGGATATTCGTTGACCGCATCGTGCGAATCCCTGAAGAGGGACTGGGCACTGAACGAAGAAAGAGGGAGCTGATATCCCGCCTCGGCGAGATAGAGCTTTCGCGCAAGATGCTATTCAGGCAGAGGGGTGTGCCAGAGAGTGCCGCCCCGGCGGGGTCAGGAGGAATCAAGCAGAGGCTTGACAGGGACACGATAGCGATGAGGGCGGCAAAGGAGCTGAAAGACGGGGACTATGCCAACCTGGGTCTTGGGATGCCCAGCCTCTGCGCGCTGTACATCCCTGAGGGAGTCCTCTTTCAGTCGGAGAACGGTGTGCTCGGCTACGGCCCGCTCGTGATGGAGGACGAGATAGAGAAGGCCGCGTTTCACTATGCCGACGCCGGTGGCAGGTTCTGGACGCCGGTGCCGGGCATGGCCCTGTTCGATCTGGTGACGTCTTTCGCCATGATAAGGAGCGGTCGCCTGATGACGATACTCGGCGCGCTGGAGGTGTCGGAGACGGGAGACCTGGCCAACTGGAACGCGGGGAGCGACGCCCTTGGCGGCACCATAGGCGGGGGGATGGATCTGGCTGTCGGGGCCAAAAGGGTCATCGTCACGATGGAGCACACCACCAGGGAAGGGAAGCCGAAGCTGGTGAAACAGTGCAGTTGTCCTCTGACCGCGAGAGCATGTGTGGACTTGATTGTTACCGACCTAGCCGTGATTGACGTGACGCCTGAGGGCCTCGTGCTGCGGGAGATCGCGCCTGGGTGGACGGCGGAGGAAGTGCAGGCTCTGACCCAGCCCAGGCTGCTCATAGCCCCTGATCTGAAGGAGATCGAGCTCTAGGGCTCTCGGCCCCCCCCACTATTGACACCTGATTTGGCAGATGCTACAACGTGTCTGTCTCCACGACCCAAGATAGCGCGGGTGCTCTGTCACCCGCGGTGATTGGCAGGGGACGGAGCCCCTGACCTATCATATGTTGGTCGGCGTTCCCTTGTGAAACGCCAGAGTGCGCTCAACAGAAGGAGGCTCCAGTTGGCAGAGCCGGGATACGCAGGCAACATCCTGAAGGTGGACCTCTCGTCGGGGTCCGTGACTGAAGCCCGGACAGCGGACTATGCAGACAGGTTTCTCGGGGGCAGGGGAATAGCGGCGAAAATCTACTGGGACGAAGTGCCCCCAGACGTCGGTGCGTTCGACCCGGAGAACAGGCTGATCTTCGTGACCGGGCCTGTCTGTGGGGTTCCGGGGTTTGGCAGCAGGTTCCAGATTTGCGGCAAGTCAGCCACCAACAACCAGTTCTCCTACTGCAATGTGGGCGGCTCCTGGGGGGCCCAACTCAAGTTCGCGGGGTACGATGGGCTGGTGGTCTCCGGCAAGGCCGGAAGGCCGGTCTACATCTGCATCGATGGCCACATGGTCGAGGTCCGGGAGGCAACTCGCCTGAGGGGGACAAGCGGCTTTGACTGCGAGCGCATACTTAAGGGGGAGCTGGGGGAGTCGGTCCGCGTACTGACTACAGGCCCGGCAGGCGAAAACATGGTTGGCTTCGCTACCTTCCTGGCGGCCGACAACTCGGTCGGCTCCGGCGGTCTGGCGGGGGTAATGGGCTCCAAGAACCTGAAAGCCATCGCAGTAAGGGGCCGCGGCAAGGTTGCGGTGGCGGACCGCGGGAAGCTGTCGAAGCTCAGGAGCAGGATAAGGGAGCTAAGCTCCGGCTTCCTGGAGCCGATGCTTGGGATGGGCCTGCTGACTCCTGCTGATAAGCTCAAGAAGTCACTGTGCCATGGCTGCTCACTCGGCTGCGTGCGCGCCACCTACGAGAAGCCGGGAGGAGTCCGCAGGAAGTTCATGTGTCAGGCGGCGATGTTCTATGAGACTCGTGCCGACCGCTATTATGGGAAATGGACAGACGTTCCTTTCAAGGCAACGGAGCTGTGCGACAACTACGGGCTCGACACGCGCGCCACGGAGACCATGATTATGTGGCTGAGCAGGTGCCACAAGGCGGGCATTCTGTCCGATGAGCAGACCGGCATACCGCTTTCACAGATCGGCAGCCAGGAGTTCATCGACGCGCTGGTGCGCAAGATAGCCCATCGTGATGGGTTCGGCGACATGCTCGGGGATGGCACACACAAAGCCGCCGAGAGGCTGGGAAGCGAGGCCCAGAAGCTCATCAAGGACTACATGACCAGAACCGGCGACAACGAACTCTACGGGCCCAGGCTGTACATCACCACCGGCATCTTCTACGCGGTGGAACCAAGACTCCCTATCCAGCAACTTCATGAGGTGAGCGTTCCGGTCATGCTCTGGGCGGCGCGGGCTCAGGGCGTGAACGAGATACCTGTTACCTCCGAGGTCATGCGTGCGATGGCCAAACGGTTCTTCGGGAGCGAGCTGGCCGTGGACTTCTCCACCTACGATGGGAAGGCGCTCGCTGCGACCAGGATTCAGGACCGGGAGTACGCCAAGGAATGCCTCATTCTGTGCGACCTTGCCTGGCCCGTCTTCTTCACGAATGCCACTGCTGACCACGTGGGCGACCCAGCTCTGGACAGCCAGGTCTATTCAGCAGTCACAGGAAGAGAGGTGGACGAGGCAGGGCTATACAGAATCGGTGAGAGGGTTCTCAACGTGCAGAGGGCAATCCTTGCCAGGGAGGGCCACAGGGGGCGAGCGCACGATACGATCGATGAGTTCAACTTCACCACCCCTGCGAAAGGGGACTTTGGCAACCAGGAGTGCCTGGTCCCGGGCAAGAACGGTGAGGTCTTTTCGAGAAAAGGGATGGTGGTTGACCGCGCCCAATTTGAGAAACTGAAGGACGAGTTCTACGAGCTACGGGGCTGGGATGTCGCCACGGGCCTCCAGGCGAAAGCGAGACTTGAGGAACTCGGCCTAGACGATATGGCGAAGGACCTGGAGCAGAGAGGATTGTTGGCTACTGCGGGAAGGCGGTGACGAATTGTCTCAACGAATGAAGCGGGTCGTTCTTCCCTTCACTGCAATAGTTGGGCAGGGGAAGCTCAAGCAGGCGCTGGTACTGAACGCCGTGAACCCCAGCCTCCTTGGGGTTCTCGTCAGGGGTGAGAAGGGCACGGGCAAGTCCACTGCGGTCAGGGCCCTGGCTGACCTCCTGCCCGAGATAGAGGTGGTCAAGTGTCCGTTCAACTGCAGCCCGGACAACCCATCGCTGCAGTGCACTACCTGCAATGATGCCTACGCGCTCGCCGAGAGGCTCCCCACAGTCACGAGGAAGGTCAAGGTTGTGGAGCTTCCTCTGGGCGCTACTGAGGATCGCGTCACCGGGGCGCTCGACATTGAGAAGGCCCTCCGCGAGGGCGTGAAGGCGCTCGAGCCGGGGATCCTAGCTGAAGTTAACCAGGGCATTCTCTACATTGACGAGGTGAACCTTCTTGATGACCACCTCGTAGACATACTTCTCGACGCTGCGGCTATGGGCGTCAATATCGTGGAGAGGGAAGGAATCTCGGTCTCGCATCCCGCCAAGTTCATTCTGGTCGGCACGATGAATCCGGAGGAAGGCGAGATCAGGCCGCAACTCCTCGACAGATTCGGGCTCTCGGTTGACGTGAAAGGGACTCGGGACGCGGCGGAGAGAATCGGAATTATCAGGGCGGTCGAGGAGTTCGAGAAGGACCCGGAATCTTTCTCCAGGCGATACCAGCGCAAACAGGAAGAGCTGAGGCGACGGATACTGAAGGCGCGTGCCCTGCTCGACCAGGTTCACATAACGGCAGAGCTGCTCAACACAATAGCCCAGATAGCCCTTGCGTTCGAGGTTCATGGGCATCGCGCAGACATCCTGATGGCCCGGACAGCCAAGACAATGGCGGCGTATCGGGGCAGGAAGGAAGTTGTCGAGGAAGACGTGAAGCTGGCAGCGGAGCTTGTCCTGCCGCACAGGATGAGGCGGATGCCGTTTGAGGAACCGAAGCCGGTAGGGCAGAGGGTCGAGGATATCATGCGGCAGAGGAAGGCCCCGGCTCTCGAAGGGGACTCGGGCGAGCGGAGCAGAGGCGATTCTGCAACGGGCGACGAGGAGGATGCCGGGGAGTCTGATTTGCAGATCGGCGAGCCGGGGCACCGCTTTGATGCAATCCTGGATGCTGGTGCGCGGCGAAAGGTGGACCTCAAGGCGAGAAAGGACAGGAGGCGCAGGATTGGCTCGGGGCGCAGGACACGGACGCTGAGTGCACGCAGCGGGAAGTACGTCAAAGCCCGTCTCCCGGAGGGAAAGGCGGCGGATATTGCCATAGATGCCACGGTGAGGGCGTGCGCTGCCAGAAAGGGCGACCTGAAGATAGAGAAGCAGGATCTGAGAGAGAAGGTTCGAGCCAAGAAGGTCTCCTCTGTGGTCGTATTCGTGGTGGATGCCTCGGGCTCTATGGCGGCAGCCCGCGGAATGGAGATGGCCAGAAGAGCCGTCCTCGGCCTGCTTCAGGACTCATACCAGAAAAGGGACCGGGTGGGCTTCGTCGCCGTTGCAGGGGATGAGGCGAGGGTACTGTTGTCTCCAACGCGTAGTGTTGAGCTGGCTGTCAGGTCGCTGAGGGAACTGCCCACCGGGGGGAAGACTCCTCTCTCGGACGGCCTCTTCAAAGGGCTTCAACTCCTGAAAACGGAACTGTGGAAGAACAAGCGAATAGTCCCTATCATGGTCCTTGTGACTGACGGGAGGGGCAACGTGCCCATGGTGTCCGATGTTAGGACGGAGCTTCTCTCTCTGGCAACTGAGATCAGAAAGCGGGAGATAAGCCTGGTAGTCATAGATTCGGACGATGGGTTCCTGCATCTGGGCTATAACCGGGAGATTGCGCATGCTGGGGGCGGACAGTACTACCGCTTGGATGAACTGGACTCCTCAAGGGTCGTGGACATGGTGAAGGCCATCGGAGGCCTCGCGGGAGAACTGCGCCCTGCGACGCAAGCTGGCCGTCCGCCAGGCCGGGCTCAGCGCAAGAAGCCGACTGCAGGTGAGGCCGACATGTTGGGTGGCAGGTGACATCGAGACGGGTCCAGAATGAGAAGGAAGGGCACCGCACTCACCAAAGCCGAGAAAGACGTCCTGGTCCTGGTTGCACGGGGACTGACAAACCGAGAAATCGCCGACCGCCTGTGTACGTCCACGGCTGGCGTGAAGACGTCAATACACCAAGCCTCCATCAAGCTGGACGCACGCAATAGGATCGAGGCAGTGTTCTTTGCGATGAAGGACCACACCATAAACGTGGGTGAGGTCTACTCGCTGAACGAACTGGTCGAATTGCTGAGTTCGCTGGGGCCTGAGACAGTGGAGAGTATGGCCCAATTGCTCAGGGACCGCCTGGAACGGGGGCGGGTTTCAATCAGTGCCGAACAGACTCCGAGTGCAAGAAGGAGACAGGACTCTGTGCTCACTACCAGGGAGCGAGACGTCCTGGCACTCGTCGCACGAGGGCTGACCAATCAGGAGATCGCCGATCGGCTCTGTACCTCGGCCAGCACGGTCAGGACCCACTTGCACCAGGCGTGCATCAAGCTAGAGGCACGCAACAGGGCCCAGGCGTTCATCTCGGCCGTCAGACGGAGTGCGCTAAACGTAGATGAGGTGTTCTCGCTGGATGAGATGGTGGAGTTGCTTGCTTCTTTGGGTCCCGAAGCCATGCAGACGTTGGTGCAGATGCTCAGGGAGAAGCTCGAACCTGCAATTGTCCCTTCGGTTGGTTAGCCGGTTCGACACGCACAGGGAGATTCCGGACGCTCCGCCGAAAGTCGTCCGGCGAAAACCGTACGAAAGTTGGGCGCGTTTGGTTGACGGCGGACGTGCGGCGGGGTAGCCTAGCCCCACGTTGAAAGCCCCAGGAATGACGGTTCAGACACCCGCAGACCACTTCTTCTCCAGATGGCTTGGGAAAGCGGTGCGCGTTTCTCAGATTACGCCCTGGCGTAGCCGGTTGACGCAAACCGCTCTTGCTCGAGATAGCATGCGAAGGGAGAAACGACTGTGCGCAATAGGTTCGACGTTCTCATCGTAGGTGGAGGTCCAGGGGGGCTGACCATAGGGAGTCTGCTGGCCAAAGAAGGCATATCCTCGGCGATTCTGGAGAAGGAACCGACGCTAGGCGGACGGTACCGCTCCGTGAACTTCCACGGTTGCCGCTCCGATAACGGCGTTCGCATGCCTACAGCCATGGTGCGCAAGCCCGAGGACACCTTCATGTACAAGTTCCTGGCTCACATGGGAATCGCCCCAAAGGGAACCAAAGAGATCGCCTGGACCATGGGAATGGTCAGGAAGGACAGTCACGAGAGGATGGAGTATTTCTCCATGGACCCGAAGAAGGGGGTGGAGAACTTCTTTGAGTTCTTTGCTTTCGGCAGCGGGCTGCCCATGGAGAGGTCCTCAAGGCAAGACCTGTGGAGAGCCTTCAAAGTCATGGAAGACACCTCTGAGGAGGAATGCCGCCGGCTGGTCAACGTCAGTTTCGCGAGTTGGATCGAAAGAAACGTCGAAGACCCTGTAGCGAAGGTGGTTCTCGAACTGGCTGCGCCCCTTATGGGGGCTCCACCCACAGTCGTGAACTACGGACAGTTCGCCAACATCTTCGGCACCTTCCCCAAGGCAGGGGCTCTCCTCTTCTGGTATCCCACTCAGGGCCACATGCAGGACATGGTCATAGACCCGCTGGCCGAGTACTACAAAGAGCATGGGGGGGTCATTCTGACGAACCGGACGGCCAGGAGTATTCTGGTCGAGAACGGGCAAGCGACGGGAATAGTAGTCCACAACAACGAGACACGCTTTCTCGAGGACTACACTGCTCGGGCGGTTGTCTCTGCAATGCCCATCTTCGAGGCGCTGGCGCGGAACGTCCTGCGACGTGAGTACTTAACAGATGAGTGGGCCCAGGCTATTGAGCAGTGCGGGAAGCTAACCTACGAAGACCTCACCGTGTTCTACCTGCTTCGTGAGGAGGTCTTACCCAAAGATGGCTACGGATGGGTGCACATCTTCGACCCCGACTATGGCATTCCCACCTACGTCGGGGACTGGTGTTTGGGCTGGCCGCTCTTCAACGTCAAGGAGCCGCCCGGAAAGCAGTACCTCTATTCCTACATACCTGGCGGCCTGCCCGACACCCATTTCGGCCTGACATCGCCGCCGGAAGTGGTAGACGAGGCAATCAGAAGGTGGGAAAGCGCAATCGAGAAGGTGTTCCCCGGTTTTGCCCAAGCCATTGAATTCAAGGGAAGGTCGCTGCAGCTCAACTGGGGCAGATATGCCTACGCCGTTGTGCCAACGGAGCTCGACCTGCAATCGCCCAACGTCCGTGGCCTTTTCTTCGCGGGGGACACAATCTGGTCGGTGAGCAGCATGGTCTCCGACAAGATCTACCAGATGGTCTTCGCCCTGTGCGAAAGGATTCTGGGGTTCCTGCGCTCGGGGTCGCGAACTCGCAGAGCATGACGGTACGTGAAGCGCTCACTCCTTCGAATCGGGGAGGATACACATGGCTGACGCCAGCTTTGATGCGGTGATAATCGGCGGAGGCAAAGAGGGCCTGGTGATGGGGTGCTACCTTGGCCTCAACGGGATGACTGTGGGCCTGTTTGAGCAGGGAAACGAGTTGGGTGGCGCTGCCTGCACTGCGCCGGTTCCAGCGTCAGGCTTCCGTGGCAACCCCCATGCCGAAATCTGCGCATTCTGGATGAGCCCGGCATACTACGACTTCGAGTTGGGAAAGAAGGGGCTGAAATTCATATTCCCGGAAGTCATGATGGCGAAGATCTTTCCCAACGACAAGTGCATAGTAGTTTACCGAGCCCTGGACTGGGACGAAGAACTCGGGACGGCCATTCCGAATCAGTCCGTCCTTGACAGGAACCTGAGAGAACTGGAGCGGATATCGCCGCGTGACGCTGAGAGAGTGTCAAAGGCGCTGGAGAAGAAGCTGTACAACTGGATGTATTCCCACGGCCAGTGCCTGTTCAACCCTCCGCCACTTCCGGGCGAGGTGGATTACGTCGCCGAATTGCTGAAAGACCCCGTCGGCGGAATCGATCCCAGATACCCATTCATGACTGAGTACGAGATAGTGTGCGACCTGTACGACAGCCCGGAGATGAGGTCCATGGCCTTGCAGTGGCAGCTCATGAACGGGATAGCGCCCGGAGATGTTGCCCCGCCTTTGCAGGCCCTGCTGCCGATGCCGTCCTTCGCCGGCCTTCAGGCGTTTGCGGTGGCCGAAGGCGGCTTCCACAACGTTGCGCATGCCCTTCAGAGGGCTATGAGTGAACAAGGAGGCAAGTTCTTCGTTGGGGCCGATGTTGACGAGGTGCTGGTCAAGAACGGTCGTGCTCACGGAGTGAGGCTGGCGGACGGCACTGAGATCGAGGCCAGGAAGCTGGTAATCGACACAGCCGAGATCAAGCAGACCGTCAGGCGACATCTTCGCAGCGTCGAGATACCTCCCGATATCCGCCGGAAGATCGACAACGTGATGACCGACCGCTCACAGCTCTTCTGGGGGCACATCTGCTTCCACGAACTGGCCGAGTACAGCGCGGCGAGCTGGAACCCCGACTGTGGCAAAGCCCGTGTAGTGTTCCTGGGAGACGCTGATATTGAGTACATGTACAGGCACTACGGATACCAGATGCACAATCTGGGCCCGGGCCGATGGCCGGAGAGAGTGTACATGTATGAGCTGAGCACTACTCAGTGGGATCCGAGCTACGCACCTCCGGGGAAGCACGTTGCCCTCGTCGGGGAGGGCCATCCTCC
>CAZBET010000021.1:0-13424 GCA_964490995.1 uncultured Dehalococcoidia bacterium | reverse complement strand
AAAGGTTGTGTCCATCGACCTCGACAACGTGCCATCCGAAAGCTCTCCATTTGTCCGGGAAAGGCTCCAGGTTCATCACCTGATAGTTCCACCCGTCAATTTGTTGCTTGTTGTGGTCGATGATGGCCACCAAGTTATCCAGCCTAAAATGAGCTGCGGCCATGGCCGCTTCCCACACCTGTCCTTCATCGCATTCCCCATCACCCAGCAGCACATACACGCGGTAGTCCCGACGATCGAGGCGCCCGGCCAGCGCCATGCCTATGCCGGCCGAGAGGCCCTGGCCCAGCGAACCTGCCGTCATCTCGACCCCGTTCGTGCACGTCATGTCGCAATGCCCCTGTAGAGAGCTGCCCAGAGTCCTCAGAGAAGCCAGCTTCTCCACTGGAAAGTACCCGCACTCGGCCAAGGTCGCATAGAGGATGGGAGCGGCATGCCCCTTGCTGAGGACAAACCGATCACGGTCGGGCCACCGCGGGTTGGCAGGGTTGTGGCGCATGACCCTGAAATAGAGCGCAACCATGATCTCAACAGCGGACAGCGACCCGCCTGGATGCCCGCTTCCGGCTTTTCCGGTCATCGTGATCACGTGGCGGCGCAGCTTTCTTGCCATTGCCGCCATCTCCTCCAGAGGCAACGAAGACATCGACGGCTGTTCTCCCCGCAAGAAAGCAACAGCCTCGGCGCTGCTAGGTGCCGAGGCTTCCGGTCCGCCACAATCTCTTCCGGCTCCCTGACCAGACGGGGACATTCATACCTCCAGCGACGAAATTATACATTATCCTTGTCCCTCCGTCCACACCTTGCTATAATCCTGACCGTGATCATAGACTTCCATACTCACGTCCTTCCACCGAGCTTCAGAGAAAGACGCGACCACTACCGGGGTCGCGACCCCTGCTTCGATATCCTCTACGCCAGTCCGAAGGCCAAGATCGCCACTGCGGGTGAGCTCGTGGAGAACATGGACAGGGAAGGCATAGACGTCTCCGTGGTGCTGAACATCGGATGGTCGAGCCACGAGCTTTGTCGCGAGACGAACGATTACATCATGGAGGCAGTTGCCTGCTACACCGGCAGGCTCATTGGCTTCTGCGCCATACAACCCTTGTCCGGGGACGGCGCGCTCCGCGAAATCGAGCGTTGCGTCGAGGGCGGCGTCAAGGGCATCGGCGAACTGAGATGCGATTCGCAGGGCTTCGATATGGAAGACGAGGCCGTCATGGGGCCAATCGTCGCCGTCGCGGTCAAGCACAACCTTGTCTTCCTCACCCATTCCTCCGAGCCCGTCGGTCACACCTACCCCGGCAAAGGAGCTATAACCCCCGGCCTCCTCTACCGCTTCATCACGAAGTTCCCGGCCCTCACTGTCGTGTGTGGCCATTGGGGTGGCGGGTTGGCCTTCTACGCCTTGATGCCCGAAGTGGCAAAGGCGCTGTCCAACGTTTATTTCGATACAGCCGCCTCGCCCTTCCTTTACCGAGACGCAGTCTTCGAACATGTGTCTGCCATCATCGGAGCAGACAAGATCCTGTTCGGCAGCGATCACCCGCTCATCAGGCAGGACCGTATTGTCAAATCGATCCGCGCACTCGACCTCTCTGAAGCAGCCAAGGAGATGATCCTGGGCGGCAACGCATGCAGAATACTGGGGCTGAGGTAGAACTGCGATATGGAAGAGATACGCGCCTTCATTGCGATTGAACTGCCCGATCACATCAGGTCGGCCCTGGCCGAGCTGCAGAACACCTTGAAGAAGAGGGAGGCCGCTGCCGTGAAGTGGGTGGCTCCCGGGAGCATCCATTTGACCCTCAAGTTTCTCGGCAACATCCGTGACGACACCGTTACCAGCATCTCAGGCGCTATATCAGCAGCTACCCAGGGCACCGCTCCTTTCCAACTGGAACTGACCAAGACAGGCGTCTTCCCGCATCTGCGTGCACCACGGGTGGTCTGGGTGGGACTCGGCGGAGAAACAGACACGCTCGCTGCCCTGCAACAGGACATCGAGCGTGCTCTTGTTCAGCTTGGTTTTCCACCGGAAGGCAGGGGCTTCTCCCCTCACCTTACCATGGGGCGCGTCCGTGAGACCGCTTCACCTGTCGAGCGGCGGCGCCTGGGAGAGCTTGTCGCCTCGCTAGGCATCGGCCGCGTTTTGCCGTTCCAAGCGGGTTCTGTGAGCCTCATGCGGAGCACGCTCAGCAGGGAAGGTGCGATCTACAGTTGCCTTGCCTCGTTTGTGCTAAGGGGTAGCTGAGCCAATGGCGCCAAGCTACCCCCTTGCCACGCTGCTTCGTATCAACCGCAGAAGGTCAAGGAATCTCGGTCGCCACGGCGGGCGTCCAGTCTCCACCCTTCCACTTGAGGGGGAAGACCAGCTTCACGGTCTGCGTACTGCCGTGGGGCAGATACACAGGCATCTCGCTCTTGTCGGTCACGCCGGCCTGGGTGATGCTGGCCACCACGACCACGACGCCGTCCGCACCATCGTTGGTCACGGTCACGTCCACTATTGCGTTGTAGTCCTCGAACAATCCTGCGGTGGTGGCGTTGACAACCGTAACTGTCGGCCTTGGTTTCGTGATATCCGACGACGGAATGGTAGGCGCGCCGTTGGTACTCGCGCCGCCGCTGCCGCACGCGGATGCCACAACCGCCACAGCCGCCACCAGGGCCACAAGTGCTGCCAGCTTTGTCCACCTCATGTCAGTTTACCTCCTGCAAAGTATTATCTGGGGCATGAACCCCTTTGGTCACACAAGCATCACAATCGAACTACCGCATGCGCCGGCTGAGCCATGGGCCTGCCGAACATCTCCCACTCCCCGGGCCGATAGAACAGACCCCAGTTTGCCGCCACAGCCTCTGACCGGCTGTTCCCAGCAGCGGTCTTGTCCTCCACAGGTTTCCGATTCCGCTCCCAGGTCTGCGGACGGTGGAACAGGCCCCGGCCAGACCTTGCTCCTTCATTCTCACCTCGAACAGGGACCAGCTCAGCTACCGGCCGCCGGCCAAACAAGCTCCAGTCGTTGCGGCGGTAGAACAGGCCACGGGGCGGGTTCGTCGGATGTCCCTCTCCCCTGATAGGCACTGGCTCAGCCACCTGCGCCTTGCCGAACAGGCCGAACTCCGAACGTCGGTGCAGCAGACCGCGGCCAGTTGATGCAGGCCCGCTGAGAACGGGAACCGGTATAGCTTCCGCAGCAGGCCTGCGGTATCGTGCCCATTCTTTGGTTCGGTGCCACAACCCGGGTCGGTGCATCGACGTCAACGATGCCGCCGCGGCAAGCGGCGCCTCCAGGTAATTGCGCATCGTGCCGCGCACCTCTTTCAGTCCGGGGAACATGACGAAGGTCACAATGAACCGCAGTATCCCCGAGAGGACGAAGAGCGACAGTATCTGATACCCGAAGATCGGCCTGACGAAACCGAGGATAGAAGCACCCGCGAGCGCTCCCAGAGCCATGGCCAGAGTACTCAGAGCCCTGTGGTAGGCGATGTATTTCAGCCTCTTCCCCGGAGGGGCGGCTTCGTAGATGAAGTTCATGCTACAAAGCTCGAATCCCGCCCAGCACGCTCCGGAGAACACCTGAACAAGTACCAGGTACGCCACGTTGTGTGATCCCAGCCAGAGGAGCGGAACAAACGGAATTGCCAGAGAGACGATTCTCATCACCTTAAGATTGCCGACCTTGTCGGCGTATCTGCCCCAGAACGTCACAATGACAACCTTCGCCAGGAATTCCGTGCCGAAAATCACGGCAAAGTACATGTAGCTGAAACCCAGGTCCTTCAACATATAGGTCACAATGAACGGGGAGGACAGATACACGGCGAACTGGAACACCGAGATGTACAGTATGAATCTCCCCAGGTTCCTTCTTCCTGTCTCCCGCAGGAAGTCGAAGAATCCGAAGTCCGTGTCCTTTTCGGGCGCGCTGACCATGTTGTGAATCCTGGTGTAGACGAGAAAGCATCCGAAGGATGCAGCAAAAGCCAGCGCGAAGATCACTACAAAGCCCTGGAGCAACTCTTGCCCCTTGTAGATCTGAAGCACATAGCCCATGACATAGAAGGTCCCGATATAGGCCGCCCCTGATATCGCAGACCTCAGTCCGAAGTATCTGCCGCGCTTACTGGTGGGGACCAGGTCGGCCAGCCAGCTACTACGTGCAGGTATGAACAGCATGCCGGGTATCAGGTTGACTATCCAGCAGGGGATGAGCCACAGAGGGTTGACAGGTCTGACGAGGAACAGGATCGTGATCAGCGGTAGCCACCCGATGGCATCCAGGAAAGCCAGGACGAGGATAGCCCTCTTCCTCGATCCCATCCTCTGCATGATGGAAGGAACCTTGGTGTACAGGAATGCTGCGGCAAGGTTGTTGAATGCACTCAGCATCGCCACGGTCTGCTCACCTGCGCCACAGGCTATCACAGAAGCCGGCGCGTAGGCATTGCCTGCTTCCGACACAGCCCCGGCGCCGGCTTCACCATGGAAATACTTGAGGCTCCTTTTCGTTTCTCTATTCAGTTTCTCATCGCAGCATTCATTGGGCTGGCCCTGTTGCGTCTGCATGGTAGTCTCTTTCAATCAGTGTTCTTCTACTGCCGGGATAATGCCCCCGGTCCGTGATGGCGTATCGGAAACTGGCTCAACAGCGGGCCGGCCCGGCTGAACAGCCCTATCATCTCGTCTGCCAGCGCTTCAGAGTCGCTTCCGTAGTGGTCCAGCAGGAACTGCTTGGCCCAGATGCTGAAGAGATACCACGCACAGCGCTTGTCATCTCTTTCTGACGACAGAAAGTCGGTGTGCAGCATGTTGACCTTGAGGCCACTGCCGTTGTCACGCCACGTTCTGAACTGAGACATGCCGTCCGGCGGCAAACTCAGGTCAACACGCAGGAAAGAGGGCATCGGCCTGGGGGCGCGACTACCGGAAGAAGCTCGCGCTGATCGCGCCGATGCCGAGCTGGCCGTGGCGGCGACCACGCCGGCCTCCTCCTCCGCATCGGCAGTCTTCCGTCGCGGCAGCTCACCTGTTTCCCTGTACCGGAGGAAATACCCTATGAATCGGTCCACCCTGCCCATGATCTCGGCCAGGCGATTCTGCCGGTACTCTTGAGTCACCTCTCCGATCTTCTCGATTATCTCAGGCTCCAAGCCATGAAGCCCGTCAGCCAGGGCCTTGTAGACCTCATCCTGGACTACCGCCGCTTTGTCTGCGGTGCCCCGCAACCTGTCGCACCGGATGGAGCCCTCGAGCCTTTGCCCCAGCCAGGGCTCCTTCTTGAACTCTTCGATATCCGTCAGCGAGCAGAGCCTGATCCCAGCGCGCCCGCACACATCCATGGTCGCTCCCTCCGCCTCAAATGGGAGGGTATACAACTGAACAGAAGCATGCCCCCAGGGACCCAGCGCCATGTTGGTACCCAAGGTGGGCACCCCTGTGAAGATCCGGGGTTCGACCGCCTCGTAA
The DNA here is from genome assembly GCA_964490995.1 of uncultured Dehalococcoidia bacterium. GTDB lineage: Bacteria > Chloroflexota > Dehalococcoidia > SZUA-161 > SZUA-161 > CAZBET01. Next base: position 7,945 of record CAZBET010000021.1, on the reverse strand, counting down.
CCGTGACCATCCCCGATGTATATGGCATAGAGATTCCGTCTCAGATCATTGGCGAACTCGCGACTGAGGTATGGCTTGAGCCGCGCTTTCGTGAGCTGATGGGCGATCTCCGGCATTATGCCTATGAGGTGGGCCCTCGTCCCAGGTTTGCTCAGGCGGTGCTCCGAGCATTCCTCGACGATCTCACCCCGCCCATCCCTTAACCACTCCCGCTTGAGGACAAGACAGCTTGGCCTGTGCCCACCGTTAAGCGAAGAGAGATGAAGCTCCTCGGCAACCACCGCAAAGCCAAGAATGCCAACGCCCTTCTCGCCCCGAAGGACGTGCTGGAGCTTCTCGGAGTTTCCGATGTTCTGGAGTATCTGCCTCATCTTCTCCGGGCTCATGCCAATACCATTGTCCTCAACCACTATCTGCGGCGAGTGGCCGTTCAGACTCGAAACGTGATCCAGGCGGATACGGATGCATCCATCGGTTCTGCGTGCCTGCTCTATGGCGTCAGCCCCGTTCTCCACGAACTGTTTCAGAGCTTCCAACGGACCGTGCGACAGGTAAGCCAGGACCTCGAAGACCCGAGCCCCGGTTTGAAGTCTTATCTCAGCCATGTTCCCCCCTTTTCGGCCAATCGGGCCAGAGGCGCCATACTCCACAGCGCCTTGCCCGTCTGGCAGTCCTAGGCAGTGACTTTCTGGCCTAGGGACTTAACGTCAGTGACGAAACCGTCCTGGACCAGGCATATCACTGGCTGGTTCATGTTCTGGAACACCCACTCCAAAGAAACACTGAGTTCCTTGCGACGAAAGACCTTCGTTTCACCGCTGCGGAGTTGAATGCTGACCTTGTTGTCCTCAAGACCTGCTAGGCGTCCCGTAACCATGTTCTGCATTGCGTTCCCCTCTCAGGGGGAGAGCCTCCAGGGCTCTCCCCCTGTCAACTATGTCCCATCAAGTGCTAGGCAAACGGCCTTCTCTTCGCGCCCGCCTGTGCGGGCTGGGTGGGTTGCGCCTGAGAGATCAGGTCCCTGCGGCGGTTCTGGATCGGGGTCCGCAGGAAGGCTGGAATGTCCATCTGGTCCTCGCGCAGCAGGTTGCGGAGCTCCTTCATTTCGGCCTCCATGGCCTGCTTCGTCGCCGGGCCACCCTTCACGTTGAAGCCTGTGGCAATCAGCGTGATCCTGACTTCGTTGGACATCTCCGGCGCATAGTTGATGCCGAAGATGATGTTGGCAGACGGGTCAGCCGCCTTCTTGATGACCCCAGCGGCCTCCTGCACCTCAGCCAGAGTGAGGTCCATGCCTGCCGTAACGGTGAAGAGCACGCCAGTCGCACCCTGCATCGAGGTCTCCAGCATCGGACTGGTGACGCATGCCTTCGCAGCCTCGACCGCCCTGTTCTGCCCATTGGCAGTCCCTATGGAAAGCCAGGCCTGTCCCTTGCCCTTCATCACGGCCTTCACGTCGGCGAAGTCCAGGTTGATCTCACCCGGGGTGGTGATCACCGACGAGATTGCAGACACACCCTGGTACAGGATGTCGTCCGCCATCTTGAACGCGCTGTCAGCCGCCGTGCGGCGGTCACAGAGAGCGAGCAGCCGGTCGTTCGGAATCGCAATCAAGGTGTCGCAAACCGGCGTCAGCCTCTCGATGCCTTCGTCAGCCTGATCGCGTCGGTGCTGCCCTTCAAAGGTAAAGGGGCGAGTGACGATGGCAATCGTTAGAGCCCCGGCCTCCCTGGCAACGTCCGCTACAACCGGGGCGGCGCCTGTGCCGGTGCCGCCGCCCATGCCGGCGGCGATGAAGATCATGTCCGCATCGCGCACAGCCTTACGCATCTCCTCGCGGCTCTCCTCGGCTGCCATGGTGCCGACCTTGGGGTCGCCACCAGCGCCCATCCCCTTCGTCACTTTGGGCCCAATCTGGATCGTGCTGATCTTGTCGTCAGATGTCGTGGTATAGGCCAAGGCTACAGCGTCGGTATTCACGGCATAAAGCTCCACCACGCCGCCCAACTTGCCCCTGGCCATGCGCCGTACCGCATTGGAGCCACCACCGCCCACGCCAAAGACCTTAATTCTGGCGGGAGGAGTGCTCACCATACTGCTTTCTCCCATTGTCTGCTACCTCCTTCTATCTCCTTTATCTTGTCAGGTTGTCTACTGGAGTCACTTAGGACCGCCGCCAGGGCACGTGCTGCCTCACCGCGCCGATACCGCCGGCAACCTTGTCCCAGGCCCTCGGTCTTACCCAGTTCTGCTCGATGTGCCACTTTCCACCGCAGATCAGCACACCGACGCTGCTGGCATATGCAGCATCGTAGAGCTGATCCGCGAGACCGGACATGCCTCCGGGCACGCCCACGCGTGTCGGAAGGCCTGTTACCTCCTGGGCAACGGACCTTATGCCGGCCAACTTGGCAGTGCCACCCGTCAATACCAGGCCCGCAGGGAAATTAGCCAGATAGGCCCGGTAATCACCCGGGTGCAACTGCACCAGTTGGGTGACGATGAGTTTCATGATCTCTTCGACCCGCGCCTTGACGATATCGTTGATATCCCGCTTGTATATCTTGCCTACGCCGTCGAAATTGACCTCAACCGTCGGCTCATCGTCGGAATCGGCGTCTTCCTTCGCAGCCAGGTTGCAGTGTTCCTTCTTGATCTGCTCCGTCACGTCGAAGGGCAGCCCCAAACCGATGGAGAGGTCTCTGGAGATGTGATTGCCACCCACAGGCAAGACAGCGGTGATCTCAACGTTGCCCTCCTTATAGGCGCAGAGCCCGGTGACGCCAGCGCCGATGTCGGCCAGCACAACGCCCGCATCGATCTCGTCGGGATGGAGTACCGCCTGGGCGCTTGCCAGGCACTGAAGGACCAGCCCCTCAATCTTGAGGCCCGCCTTGTGAGCGCACCTGATCATGTTCGTAGCAGCTACCTCGGGTATGGTGACGATGTGCGCATCCACATCCAGTCTTGAGCCTACCAGGCCCACAGGATCCTTCACCCCTCCCTGGGTATCAAGGCGGTAACTCGTCGGGATGACGTGCAGCAGCTTTCTCTCGTCACCGATGTCAATGTCGCGCACGCAAGTGATGGCTCGCCTGACGACGCCTGTGGAGACAGGGCGAGCATTCTTGCCGGACACGCTTACCATGGCCTTGCCGGGCTGCGAACTCATATTGCTGCCGGAGATCCCCAGGTAGACTGAGCTTATGCTTTCCCCGCTCGTCTGTTCGGCTCTCCTCACGCAGTCCCGGATCGCCGCACTGGCCTGATCAATGTCAGCCACCATGCCCTTTTGCACTCCACGGGCAGGGACGATGCCGATGCCCACCACCTGGACGGAACCATCATTGTCAACATTGGCCAGAAGGCTGCAAACCTTGGATGATCCAACATCCACCGCAGCCACCATCTTTGGTTTCATTTTCTCCTTCTCCTCCTTCCTTGACCTGATGTCCAGAGACTCGCCTAACATCTCGCGTTCTTCCTACCAACAAGCGGTCATGTCCTCTTCTCCCCCCACAAGACTCGAGATGATTGCTGTGGCGTCAAATCTCAGAAGCCCGGACAATTCTGTCCTGGTCTTCCCGGGCCTCGTGGGCTGTGCCTTCGACCTCCTTTCCAGCTTCAGAAAGGTGCTTGCAGAATGCGTACTGATGATCGAGGATAGCGTTATCCTAAGAAGGCACAAGGCACCAGTCAAAAAGTTTTCCTTTGGAGGACATCCAGGAGAACGCGGACCCGAAGATGTCCGCGCTGCGCCAAGGGCAACCGCCCGGCAAAGTTGGCAGCGAGGGGGATTTGCGGTGGCCCGCTGTCGCCCTTCGCCAACCACGCGTGGCGCTCACCAGCGTCCGCTCCTGCGGACAGGCAGGCCGACAAGGACGCTCGCAGATGGAGTCGCCAATTGGTGTCGTAGACGCAAGCCCGGTAAGACCTGAAGCGAGCCAGCCCCCCACCGCGCCCTTGGCAGAAGAGATACGAGCGAGGAACGACAGGCCATAGTCAGCCACCGGGCGCGCGGACACCCCCCGGGGTGTCGCGGGAAAATGGGGCAAAAATCGGTTGTCCACCTATTGCATTTTGTGTCCGGACATGCTAGACTTCAGTCCACCATAGTTCCCGAGCCAGGGGGGACGTGTGCAGGCCAAACACAAGAGGCTGACCGAAGAACGGTTGCCGCCTTATGTGTCTTATCGGACTTGGCAGAGGCTGCTGACCGGTCTGACCAAACACACCCCGTCGCGCTTCGATTCCAGCTACTTCGACGCCATCAATGTGACCAAGAGCAACCGCTCTATGATCAGGGGCACGCTGCTCTTCCTCGGCCTCATAGACTCTGACGGCGGTCCCACCACCAGGCTCCGTCACTTGGTCGAATCCGAGGGAGAATCCCGCCCCGGAGTGCTGGCCGACATGGTGCGGCACGCGTACGAACCGCTGTTCACCGATCTGGACGTAACCCACGCCACACCGGCACAGATAAGGGAGTACTTCCATTCCGAGGGCGCGAGCGGGGACATCGGTCGGAAGTGTTTGAGCTTCTTCTTCGCTATTGCCGCCGAGGCGAAGATACCGATTTCCCCGCACCTGAGGACATCAGCGCCGCGCCCAAAAGCGAGAAAAGGCGGTGCCGATGACACGGCGAGGGGCAAGGCCGTGAAGCAGGGGGAAACAGAGGATAATATTACCCACGCAAGGCTGTTGCTCGAGAAATTCCCCGTCTTCAACCCAGAATGGGCGCCTGACATCCAGAAGAAATGGTTCGACGCGTACTCAGTCGTGTGCAGGATCATCCGCCCCACATCCTACCCGAGGCGGTCATCGGCTGTCAGTCGTTGAACTCTCGCGCGCAGTCTGCTGACCCCGCACACCGCCCTCAGACGCGGCTAGCCCGAACGCCCAACAGCGGCATTTCAGGGTCGATGGCCATAGTGGGGCAAGCAACTACAACAAGCGACCAGTGTCGGGCTGCCCTCGCAGAGCCTATTCTGTGGCAGCCCCGGGGGTTCTCACGAGCAGCACGGGGGTGCTGCCTGAACGGACGACCCTCTCGGCAACGCTACCGAGCGCCCAACGGCCCACGCCCGAGCGCCCGTGCGTCGACATGGCGACCAAGTCCGCAGAGATCTCGTCGGCAATCGTGATTATCTCGTCAGCCGCCGTGCCAGTTCCGACGATACACCTCACAGCTATTCCCGCTTGTCTCAACCTGGACCCAGTCTCTTCGAGATAGCCTCTGGCATAAGCCTTGATCGCATCCATCTGCTGGTCGGCGTACACGCCGTACTCAGGACCGCCAGCGCCATAGATGTGGTAGTCCGGTGCCACCACTTGAACCAGGGCCAGCTCCGCCTTGAGCCGGGAGGCCAGCTCCTCAGCGTAAGGGACAACCGCTTCGCTTTCCTTCGATCCGTCGAGCGCGACCAGGATCCTGTCCAGTATCCCCCTGCCCGCCATGTCAGACAGTACACGTTTGGCCCTGATCAGTGCCACAGGCCGTGTGGTAGCCCTCATTACCTTGTCAGCCACGCTCCCCAGAGCCCAGCGCTTCACACCGGAGCGCCCGTGAGTGGACATGATAATCAGGCCGACGTTCTCCGTTTCTGCGTGGTCCGCGATCTGCTCGGCTGGGTTCCCAACCACAATCGCAGCGTCCACCCGCATCTCTTTGCCGCCAGACCTATCCATGTACTTCTCGGCACTGCGCTTTGTCCCTTCGATCATATCCTGCATATACAGCCGGTGCATGTGATGGTAGGGGTCGTCCGCTGATTCACTGACGTATATGAGTGTGATCCGGGAGCCCATTCTCCCACCGAGCTCCGTAGCATAGGGCAAAGCCGTTTGTGCTACCTCGGAACCGTCCAGAGGAACCAGGATTCTCTCGTACAACGTCCTCAACCTCCCTTCAGACTCGCCTCAGGGGCGACACCAGGCGCAGCTACCTGAACCCGGCCCGTTTGCTTCCCCTGCGAACGGGTGGGACTCGGGCCCAGAATGCTGAGGCCCCGTTTGGCGACCGGGTCCGCAACGAAGACGACTTCGGTCTTCATGGCGCATGGCCAACGGAATTGTATCCCGGGCTGCATGAAAGGGCAATATCTTCGGCCCAGTCGCATCTCCTTGCGCGCCACAGCCGAGCAGGACCTGACAGAACCGGCTCGGAGTTCCCCTTGACACGGTATGCCTGCTGGTTTACAATCTGCCCAATACGGGAACGAAGACAAGGAGGTAGAGGAGAAATGGCCCCCGAGACGTTGCCCAGGGTAGTGTGCTACGACTGCGTCAACCGGCACCATCTGGTGGCCGCCTGTCCCAAGTGTGACACTGGCGTGTTGGTGACGACTTGCCCCGAGGATTTCAACGGTATCACCGAAGCAGTCTGCAACGACTGCAATGCTACCATAGCCTTCTACGTGCTAATGAAGGACCGCAAGGCCTGGATCCTGGCGGAGCCCACGGAGGTGGTGACCGCGCGCACCAGGAAGCCCAAGCCCACGCCCAAGGAGAAGGGGCCCGAGTGAGTCGCCCGCCCGGCCGAGGTCTGCCCGGGTATGGTCCAAGGGGGTCTTCAAGGGTTTGATTGGCGGGGCGTCTGGCCCGGACTCTTACAGTCACCAGCAAGCACAGTCGAACACAAGGAGGTAAAGTACCAATGGCCTACGAGAAGTTGCCCAAGGTTGTTTGCTACGATTGCGTAAACCGCCATCACCTGGTCGCTAGATGCCCGGTATGTGCCACCGGCACTATCATGACAACATGCGCCGCCGACTTCAACGGCGTCACGGAAACCAACTGCAACGACTGCAATGCGGCCATTGCCCTCTATGTCCTGATGAAGGAGCGCAAGGCGTGGATCCTGGCGCAGTCAGTGGAGATGGTCACGAAGCGGATCACCTAGCGGCTGTCAATCGCCGACAGCCCCATCATGCTTGACGGTTGGGTTCGTTGCGGGAGTGGGCAGGGAGTGAGGGCGTTCCCTTCCACTCCCGTATCATTTGCGGCCCCGACCCCTGGGGCCGAGGCTGGAAGCCTGAGGATGTCGGTCGTTTCCCTGCTTGCCACCGCCCTCAGCGAAGTGCTACAATCGCAACCGAGACGGAGGAGCGTCCCTGTAGCTCAGAGGATAGAGCAACTGCCTTCTAAGCAGTGGGTCGTGAGTTCGAGTCTCACCAGGGACGCCACGAATCTAGCAGGGGCAACTGCTTTACCCACATATGCCCCTCCCCGGCCCTGGGAATTCCCCCCGCAAAGTGCAGGAAACGTCGCACAACGTCGTCGACACGCCCCTCCCCCGCCACTAAGCTGTCAGTGTGAGGGGTGCCAGGTGGCGACACTTTCCGACGCGCTGACGGCTTACCGCATCTGCGCCAAGGCCGAGGCGAGGAGCCCGCGCACGATAGGTTGGATCACCTCCGCGGTGCGCTATTTCGGCGAGTTCCTGGGCGGGGACCCGGATGTTGCCAGCATCACTGGCGACGACCTGAGGCGGTTCATCATCGCCCTGCAGGAGACCCACAGGTACCGGCATCACCCGTTCAGCAGTCCCCGGCAGGACAAGCTCTCGCCCCAGTCCATCGAGACCTACGCCCGGGCGGTGAGGGCCTTCTTCGGGTTCCTGTGCCGCGAGGGCCTCATCGACAGGAACCCCATGCAGAAGGTCCGCATGCCCAAGGTCCCCAGCAAGGTGGTGCCCACGCTCTCGGAGAAGGACCTCGTGAAGCTCTTCTCCCGCCCGGACAGGAACACCGACGCCGGGTTCCGGGACTACGCCCTGATGCTCGTGTTCGTCGACACGGGAGCCCGGCTGTCCGAGGTGGCCAACATGCGGGTTGAGGACGTCGACCTGGAGGGCGGGTACCTGAAGGTTATGGGGAAGGGCGGGAAGGAGCGCTACATCCCCTTCGGCCGCAAGGTGGCCCGGGTCCTGCTCAAGTACCGCCTG
>CAZBET010000020.1:0-13743 GCA_964490995.1 uncultured Dehalococcoidia bacterium | reverse complement strand
GGCGACAAGACGGAGCAGGGGTTCTACAGGAAGGTCTACGGTGACGCGGGCTCGCAGATACACGCCCTCGACTACAAGACCATGGAGTACGTGCCGTCAAGGAAGGTGAACCTCCCTACTCTTGCCGAGCTCAGGAAGGTGACTGACCCGGCTGCCAGAATCCGCACTCTCGTCTATTCCGACGACAGGGCCGGGCGCTTCGCCTGGAGGACGCTCAAGCGCATGCTGCTCTACTGTGCCACTAAGGTCCCCGAGATAGCGGACGACATCGTGAACGTGGACCGCGCGATGCGGTGGGGGTTCAACTGGGAGCTTGGCCCCTTCGAGACGTGGGACGCGATAGAACTGAGGAAGTCGGTCGAGCGGATGGAGAAGGAAGGGGACAAGATACCGCAGAACATACAGCGGATGCTCAAGGACGGCAGGAAGCGGTTCTATGAGAAACGCGGCGCCAGGCGGTACTACTACGACTTTGGCGCCAAGGACTACGCCCGCATCGAGGACAAGCCGGAGATCGTCCTTCTGCCTTCGCTCAAGGAGAGAAAGAAGGTCGTCAAGTCCAATATCGGGGCAAGCCTCATCGACATGGGAGACGGCGTGGCCTGCCTGGAATTCCATTCCCCCAACAATGTTGTTGACCCCGATGTCATTCAGATGATGGTGGACAGCGTAGCTGAGGTCGAGGATAACTTCGAGGGGATGGTCATCGGCAACCAGGGCGCCCACTTCTGCGTCGGCGCCGACCTCAAGCAGATTTATCCCGCGACCCAGACGAAGCAGTGGAAGTTTCTTGAGCAGGCGCTGGTGGACTTCCAGCAGGCGAACATGACGGTGAAGTACTCTCAGAGGCCGGTGGTGGCGGCGCCGTTTCGCATGGCGCTCGGCGGCGGCTGCGAGGTCTGCCTGGGGGCTGCTATGGTCAGGGCCTCCGCCGAGTGCTACATGGGCCTGGTGGAGCTCGGCGTCGGGGTCATACCCGCGGGAGGCGGCACCAAGGAGATGTTTCTCAGAGCCACCGACTGGGTGCCGCAGAGCCTGCCCAGCGCGGTGCCCGGCGCTGGTAAGCCCGACCTCATTCCCTACGTAGCCAGGGCCTTCGAGACCATCGCCATGGCCAAGATATCAACGTGCGCACAGGAAGCCAAGTCGCTGGGCTATATGAACCCACAGGACTCCATCACGATGAATCACGACCACCTGCTGTACGATGCCAAACAGCTCGTGCTTGCCCTCGCCAAAGGCGGCTACCGCCCGCCACGGCGAAGAAACGAGATAAGGGTGCCGGGCAGGACCGGAAGGGCGCTGCTGGAACTACTGGTCTATCTGTTGAAGGAGGGCCTGTTCATAACCGAGCACGACGCTGTGATCGCGAAGAAGCTGGCCAACGTGCTCACCGGCGGCGACGTGGACCTGAATACCCTGGTGACTGAGGACTACATCCTCGAACTGGAACGCGAGGCCTTCATGTCGCTGTGCGGCGAGGAGAAGACCCAGGCCAGGATGAAGCACATGGTCGAAACCGGCAGGCCGCTGAGGAACTAGTCGGAGCTGCAAGGAGATACGAGGATGAGGGAAGCAGTCATAGTATCGGCAGTAAGGACCGCCCTGGGAAGGGCCATAAACGGGAGCTTCAGAAACACGAGGCCCGAAGAGACTGCCGCGGCGGTGGTCAGGGAAGCCGTCAAGAGGGCCAGGGGATTGAAGCCCGATGAGATAGATGACCTGGTTATGGGCTGCTCGTTCCCCGAGGCGGAGATGGGCATGAACATCGGCAGGGTCATCGCCCTCAAGTCCGGCCTGTCCTCCGACGTTCCCGGGATGACGGTGAACCGGTACTGCGCCTCTGGGCTCGATGCCCTGGCCATAGCCTGTCAGAGGATAATGTGCGGGTTCGGCGATACGATAGTCGCTGCCGGCGTTGAGCACATGACCGCGGTGCCTATGGGAGGCAACAAGCCGTTCCCCGACCCGGAATTGATGGTCACCCTGCCGCAGACCTACATCACCATGGGGCTCACCGCGGAGAACGTGGCGCAGCGCTTCAATATCAGCCGCGAGGACCAGGACAAGTTCGCGCTGCAAAGCCAGCAGAAGGCCGTCAGGGCTCAGAAGGAAGGCGTATTCAAGGAGCAGATACTCCCGATAAAGGTGGTTGACCGCGGCTTCGAGAATGGCAAGCCGGTGGCTCGCGAGAGGATGTTCGATACCGACGAATGCGTGCGGGCCGATACCTCCCTGGAGAGGCTTGCCAGGTTGAGGCCTCTCTTCCGCGGCGGCGGCTCTGTAACCGCGGGGAACTCCTGCCCCATGAACGATGCGGCAGCGGCGACCGTAGTCATGTCCCGTGAGAAGGCGAAGCAACTGGGCCTGAAGCCCATGGCTGTGTTCAGGTCGTTCGGCGTGGGGGGCGTGGACCCGGAGATCATGGGCATCGGGCCGGTTGTTGCCATCCCCAAGGCCCTGAAGTATGCTGGTATCACACTCAACCAGGTTGACCTGATTGAGCTGAACGAGGCTTTTGCCTCGCAGTCGCTCTACGTTGTCAGGACGCTGGGCATAGACATGAACAGGCTGAACGTCAACGGCGGGTCCATAGCCCTGGGACACCCGCTGGGCTGCACCGGCGTCTATCTCACCACCAAGCTGATGCATGAAATGCAGCGCCGCAAAGCCAGGTACGGGATGGTCACTATGTGCACCGGCGGCGGCATGGGGGCAGCGGGCGTCTTCGAAAGGACGGACTAGGGGAAAGCCAAATCCTAGACTCTAGACAAGTGCGGAAGTGCAATGCTCGATTCGAGACTCGGGGAGGGCCCGACAACACCATGTTGTCATTGGTACGAAAATGGCCCTTTCCGCCGTTCGCCCTGAGCTTGTCGAAGGGCCGTTCATGGTTCGACAGGCTCACCACGAACGGCAGACGGCTTTCGTTTGCCGCGCGACAGCATTCTCATTCCACGTTGTGCTGGCTGAGAGCCAGCATGGACGATTCTGAGCGGAGCGAAGAATCTCCGAGATTCTTCGTCGCCCTTCTGGGGGAGGCATCCTCAGAATAACATTGCCGGACAGCTTGAGATTCGAGCACTGGGATTTGTTCAGGATTTCGTGCTTCGGATTGGGCGTTTGACGCCCCCGGTTTCACACGTACCAACGTAATACGATTAAGAGGAGGAAGTCATGGCAGAGAAGGTTATCAGAAAGGGCGGCGCGTTCTTCCTTGAGGACGTGCCCGCGGACGAGGTGTTCACTCCGGAGGACTTCGGTGAAGAACACCAGATGATAATCAGGACCGCCCAGCGTTTCGTGAAGAGCGAGGTGCTGCCCCACACGGAGAAGCTGGAGAAGAAGGACTGGCCCTTGACCCGCCAGCTTATGCTCAAGGCGGGGGAGCTGGGGCTGCTGGGAGTGGACATCGAGGAGAAGTACGGCGGCTCCCACATGGACAGCATCTGCTCCCTGCTCATTGTGGAGAACTCCGCGCAGGCGGGCTCATTCGGCCTGACCCTGAACGACCACTGCGGCATCGGCTCGACGCCGCTGGTCTTCTTCGGAAGCCAGGCCCAGAAACAGAAGTACCTTGCGGCCATAGCCCGAGGGGAGAAGCTCGGAGCCTATGCGCTGACCGAGCCCGGCGCGGGCACCGATGCCATGTCAATTCAGACCACGGCCGTCCTGACGCCCGACGGCAAGTACTACAAGCTCAACGGCACCAAACAGTACGTCACCAACGGCGCTTTCGCCGACGTCATCTTCACGTATGCCAAGGTGGACGGCACCAAGATGACCGCCTTCATCCTGGAGAAGGGCTTCGAAGGGGTGTCCACGGGGACGGAGGAGAAGAAGATGGGACTCCACGGCTCCTCCACCTGCAGCATATTCCTCGACAACGCCAGGGTGCCTGTTGAGAACGTGCTCTTCGAGATAGGCAGAGGACACATCGTGGCCTTCAACATCCTGAACCTCGGTCGGTTCAAGCTGGCCGCCGGCTGCGTCGGCGTCGCCAAGCTGGCCATAGAGGCCAGCGTCGGCTACTCGAAGGAAAGGGTGCAGTTCGGCAAGCCCATCTGTTCTTTCGGGCTGATCAAGCACAAGATCGCCGAGATGGCGACGAGGACGTACATCTCGGAGAGCATGGTGTACCGCACCGGCGGGCGCATCGACACAGGCCTGGCCACCGTGGACCGCGCGGCGGAGGACATCGGCCGGCAGAGCGCCAAGAGCATAGGCGAGTATGCCGTCGAGTGCTCTATCAACAAGGTCTACTGCTCGGAGGCGCTGGCCTACGTGTCGGACGAAGCCCTCCAGATTTACGGCGGCTACGGCTACTGCGAGGACTACCCGGCCGAGAGAATATACCGCGACAACCGCATCTTCAGAATCTTCGAGGGCACAAACGAGATAAACAGGGTTCTCATCACCGGCACGCTTATGAGAAAGGGCCTGAAGAACGAGATCCCGCTTTTCCCCGAGGGAGCGCAGGCCAGGACCGAGCTGAAGGGAATGAAGGCCCTTGCCCCGGCTGCCGACGACGGCCTTCTGGGATACCAGCGCAGAATGGTGGGCCGGGCCAAGAGGATCTTCCTCTACCTCTGCAATGACGCGGCGCAGAAGTACGGCATGGGCATCGAGGAGGAGGAAGAGGTGCTGGGGCTCCTCGCAGAGATCGCCCAGGAGGTCTACGCGATGGAGAGCGGGCTGCTGAGGGCGCTGAAGTCGGTCAAGGCCGTCGGCGAGCAGAAGTCGAAGATCAAGATAGAGATGGTGCAGCTCTACGTGAACGAGGCGATGGTCAGGGTTGGCAACTACGCCCAGCAACTTCTGGCTGCGATGCAGGAAGGCGCAGCGCTCGACAGGGAACTGACCACGCTGAAGAGGATTTCGTCCTTCGCCCCGTTGAACAGCGTGAAGCTCAGGAGGTCCGTTGCGGACGAGATCATTGAGGTCGGGAAGTACTTCTGCTAGCCAGCGTGGCAATGACAGGAAGACTGAGCGCAGCGAAGGAGTTCAGCGCCGTCTCAGGCCGATTTCGTAGGGGCGCGGTCTCCGCGCCCACGGGGTGGACCGGCTGGTGCCGTAGGGGCGACCCAACGGGTTGCTGTGGGCGAGCCTGTGGTGTCATTGGTACGAAAATGGCCCTTTCCGCCGTTCGCCCTGAGCTTGTCGAAGGGCCGTTCATGGTTCGACAGGCTCACCACGAACGGCAGACGGCTTTCGTTTGCCGCGCGACAGCATTCTCATTCCCCGTTGTGCTGGCTGAGAGCCAGCATGGACGATTCTGAGCCGCAGCCGAAGAATCTCGGCGGAATCCTGGTAGAGGCTACGGCAATAGGGGGCGATTGCCACGCTGGCTGACGCGACCGGAGGTCGCGTAAGCCGCTCGCAATGACAGCCCGGGCGCGTGTTGCCGGATGGAGGTGGCTATGGAGAAGATATGGCTCAAGAACTATGACCCCGGCGTGCCCCACACCATGAACTTCCCCAAGATTCCCCTCCAGCAACTCCTGGAGGATTCAGCGCGGGACTTTGCGGACTGCACCGCCATCATCTTCCCCGGGGCTTTCGGCGACTCCTACCGGCTGAGTTTCGGAGCGCTGAACGAGCAGGTGAACCGGCTGGCCAACGCGCTCATATCCCTTGGGGTCAAGAAGGGTGACCGGGTCGTGCTGCTTCTGCCCAACTGCCCGCAGTTCGTCATCGCCTTCTACGCCGTGCTCAAGGCAGGCGGAGTCGTGGTGGCCACCAATCCCCTTTACTCGCCCCGTGAGATGGAGCATCAGTTCAGGGACTGTGGAGCGGAGACCATCATCGTTCTCAGCCTCTTCTACAACACCGTCAGGGAGATGAAGGACAGGACCAGCCTGAAGAACCTGATAGTGACCAACATCAAGGAGTACCTGCCGCCGGTCAGCCGTCGTCTGTTCACGCTTCTCCGTGAGAAGAAGGAGGGGCACCGCGTCAATACATCGGGCGTGCCTGACACCTACGCCTTCCAGGACCTGCTGCTGCGGCATCCCGCTGCGCCGCCGTCCGTGCAGGTGGATGTAGACGACACAGCCATGTTCCAGTACACGGGCGGGACGACCGGTATCAGCAAAGGCGCCGTGGCCCTGCACCGCAACATCATCGCCAACGTGTACCAGATGTGGGGCTGGGAGCTGCCGCTGAGGCGGAACCAGGCTGAGGAGAAACTGCTGGGGGTTATGCCCCTTTTCCATGTGTACGGCATGGTCACAGTAATGCACTTCGCCGTGCTGACCGCGTCCGCCATGGTTCTGCTGCCGCGATGGGACACAAAGCAGGTGCTGAGGGCCATCAGCCGGTACAAGCCAGCCTTCTTCCCCGGCGTGCCCACCATGTACGTGGCCATCAACACCTACCCCCATGTGAACAAGTACAATCTGCGCTCCATAGCGGCCTGTACCAGCGGCGCCGCGCCGCTGCCCGTGGAAGTCCAGCAGAGGTTCGAGGAACTCACCGGCGGCAAGCTAGTGGAGGGCTACGGCCTCAGTGAGGCCCCCGTCGTCGTGACGTCGAATCCCTTGCTCGGAACGCGCAAGCCCGGGAGCATCGGCGTACCCGTCCCGTGCGTCGAGGCCAGGATCATGGATGCCGAGACCGGCGAGAAGGAGATGCCGCTGGGAGAGGTGGGCGAGTTGGTCATCACGGGGCCGCAGGTGATGAAGGGCTACTGGAATCAGCCCGAAGAGACCAAGCTTGTGCTGCGCGACGGCTGGCTCTACACGGGGGACCTGGCCAGGATGGACGAGGATGGCTACATCTTCATCGTAGACCGCAAGAAGGACATGATCATCGCCGGCGGTTTCAATATCTTCCCTCGTGAGATCGAGGAGGTTCTCTACGAGCACCCCAAAGTCAAGGAGGCAGTCTGCTACGGCGTGGACGACCCCTACCGAGGCCAGACGGTGAAGGTCTGCGTCGTGCTCAAAGAAGGCGAGACCGCCACCGCCGAGGAGATCACAGAGTTCTGCCGGCCCCGGCTGGCCAAGTTCAAGGTGCCCAAGATAGTGGAGTTCAGGGAGAGCCTGCCTAAGTCCCTGATCGGTAAGGTCCTCCGCCGTGTGTTGGTCGAGGAAGAGCAGGCGAAGCTCAAGCAGGCGCAGGAGGGGAAACAGGGCGGTGGGTGAGGGCAGCGCAGCCCCATTTCGTTGCCAGCGCCAGCGCAGCAATGACACCCGGGCAGGCTGTCTTTGCGAGCCCGCCACAGGCGGGCGCGGCAACCGCCCCGTTTTGTTCCTGTCATTGCGAGCGGCTGCCGCGACCCTGGGTCGCGGCAGCCAGCGCGGCAATCCCCCGGTACAACAGCCCGGGGCAAATCCCCTTCTCCCCTTGGTCAAAGTGGGACTTGACTTCCCCTTCTCCGAAGGGGGATAGAGGGATTCTCGAAGGGCCTGGTCACGGCGATTGTTGACTGGCCTCAAGCCCTATGCTACAATTCAGAGTTGTGACAGCGGGTTATCTCTACGTGCCTCTTGAGTTCTTCGGGAGTCGTCGCTGTTCCTCCCGAGTGAAAGGCTTTACTTCCCGGGGCGGTCAGTCCGCAGGGAGATAAGGCCTTTATCATTTGCTGCGCGAGTTAACCAACTGCTGCACAAAACCTAGAGCAAGGAGCGTGCCATGCCCAAAGTAGCGTCCAAGCTTTTCCGGGAGCCATCGGAAGCAAAAGCGGCAGTAGACCAGCTCAAGGCCAAGGGGTTCAAAGCAGAGGACATAGTGGTCGTAGCGAATCCGAAACGAACCAAGGAGTTGGGCGCAGGCATCAAAGCGGTACCCGACACAGCCAAGCTGGCGGCAATGGGCGTGCCCGAGGACACTATCAGCTACTACCAGTACAGTATGTCATCCGGCGCCATTGTGGTCGGCGTTCAGGCCGCCGACGAGAACCACGCCGCCCAGGCCCAGCAGTTGCTGAGGAACGCCGCGCACCGCGAGAAGCCCAAGCCATGCGCCACCAGCCCGGGATTCGGGCTGTCCGGCCGTATGAGCTCAACCAATCCCATGGATGCCCCGATGTCGGGAGACTTTCGAAGATACTAAGGGAGGCAGAGACAGATGTCGAGATTCATTGCTACCGCGGCAATTAGGGGCGCTAATGCCGCCGTCAAGATGGCGGACGACATGCTCCAGGACGCCCTGAACAAAATGGGCCCGGAGACTCCCATCGTGTTCAAGGACAAGGCGGGCGGAGGCACAGCCTTCTACCTGCCCACTATCTGGGGGCTCATGGGGCACAAGGTACAGAAGATAGGCGATTTGGTGCCCGCCGTGGAGCACGCCAAGAAGCTGTTGCCGCCGGTGCCCAGCGAGAACCTCTGGTTGCCCTACCTCGGGGAGACCCTTGATGCAGGAGCTGCCACGCTGTTCGCCTTCGAAACCATAGAGGGCATCCGCTTCGCCAGGGGCGAACAGCCCGAGAAGAAGAACGGCTTTGAGTACAACGGCCCCATCAATGATACCCAGATGAGAGCCTGGGGCATCCAGTTGGTGGACGGCAGAATGCCCGGCTTCGCTGCCCTGGTCGGCTGTGCCAAGAGCACCGAGGTGGCCGTCAAGATTGTGCGCGAGCTACAGTCCAAGGGTCAGCTCATCTTCATCTGCAGCAACAGAAACGGGCGCAACGTTGCGGATCAGTTGCTCGAGGCCGGGGTGGACATGGGCTATGACACATTCATAGTGCCCTTCGGCACCGATGTGGTCTCAGCTATCTACGCCCTGGGCTTCGCCACACGTGCCGCTTTGAGCTTTGGCGGCGTCGAACCGGGCGATTTCCGAAAAATCCTACTCTATAACAAGTTCCGCTGTTTCGCCTTCGTGCTTGCCCTAGGCCCGATTACAGACATGGAGTATGCAGCAGCGGCCGGGGCAATCAACTACGGCTTCCCGGCATTCGCCGACACCGTAATACCCAATATCCTGCCCACCGGTGTGACCAGATTCGAGCACGTAGTCAGCATGCCCTTCGATGACATCCCGGGCAAGGACGACCTGGAGAAGGCTGAGCGGCTGGTGCAACGCTGCATCGAGCTGCGCGGCATCAAGATCAAGATAGCCAAGGTCCCCATCCCTGTCTCGTTCGGCCCCGCTTTCGAGGGCGAGGTTGTGCGCAAGGCCGACTTGGCGTGCGAGTTCGGCGGCAAGGGCGGCATGTGCTTCGAGTGGCTGCGCATGAAGGGCGTCGACGAGGTCGAGGACGGCAAAATCACCGTTGTCGGCCCCGACATGGACACCTTCGCCGTGGGTTCCAAGAACCCGCTAGCCATTGTCGTGGATGTGGCTGGGCGCAAGATGCAGAAGGACTTCGAGCCCGTGCTCGAGCGCCAGATTCACCACATGATGAACGGCGCCGAAGGCATATCGCACCAGGGGCAGCGAGACATAACCTGGATACGAATACACAAGAACGCAGTAGCTAAGGGGTTGAGGCTGCGCCACTTCGGCGATGTCCTGCATACCTGTCTGAAGAACGACTTTGGCGCAATCGTGGACAAGGTGCAGGTTACGCTCTACACCGAGCCTGACAAGGTGAAGGAGTTGATTGAGCAGGCACGCGCCGTGTACAAAGAACGGAACGCCCGTATGGCAGGACTCACAGATGAGGCTGTGGACACCTTCTATAGCTGCACGCTGTGCCAGTCATTCGCCCCCACACACGTCTGCGTTATCAATCCGGAGCGCGTGGGCCTGTGCGGCGCCTATAGCTGGCTCGACTGCCGGGCAGCGTACGAAATCAAACCCGCCGGGCCCAACCAGCCCGTGCCCAAAGGCAAGGTAATCAGCGAGAAGAACGGCGAGTGGGAAGGCGTGAACAAGTTCGTCAATGAGCACTCACAGAAGAAGATAGACAGATTCACCATCTACTCGCTCATGGATGCCCCGCTGACCACCTGCGGCTGTTGCGAGTGCGTGATGGCGGTCGTCCCCGAGGCCAACGGCGTCATGATTGTGTCGCGCGACGACTACGGCATGACCCCCAGCGGCATGACCTTCACCACACTGATGGGCACAGTCGGCGGCGGCTTGCAGACGCCGGGCATGATGGGCCATGGCAAGATTTACGTCATCAGCAAGAAGTTCATCCCGGTTGAGGGCGGCATCAAGCGCCTGGTATGGCTCTCCAGGAATCTGAAGGAGGAACTGGCGGAGGAGTTGAAGGCTGCCTGTGAGCGCGAGGGAGCCCCCGACCTGATGGACAAGGTGGCCGATGGCACCGTCTGCACCACGGTCGAGGAGTTGGTCCCCTACCTTGAGAAGAAGGGACATCCTGCCCTCTCCATGCCTTCCATCATAGGCTGATATTGCTGGGAAATGAAAACGGATTCAGTTCATAGAACAAGGGTCGCACAAGCCGACCCTTGTTCTATGTTAGGTTCAGGGAAAGGAGGATTTGTGGCATGCCACAAGTAGAGACCCCAATCGAGAAATGGACCGGTAAGATAAAAGAGGTGAAGCTGGGAGCCGGCGGGCGAAAAGAGGTCGTCGTTGGCGGCCAGAGCACCTTGCCCTTTCTGACCTTTGAGGGCGCTGTGCCCAACCCACCCAGGGTAGCCATGGAAGTCCAGGACAAGGAGCCGACGGGGTGGGCTCAGGCCCTGTCTGCCGCCTGGGGCGGCGCGCTCAAAGACCCCGCAGCCTGGGCGAAGAAGGCTGTCGAATTCGGCGCGGACATCATCGTGCTGCGACTGGCCAGCGCCCACCCCGAGGCGGGCAATACCGGCCCCGCTGAGGCCAAGGCGACTGTGACCAAAGTGCTCGCGGCGGTAGACCGGCCGCTCATCGTCCTCGGGCCTGGCGTGGCGGCAAAGGATAACGAGGTGCTGACCGCTGTTTCCGAGGCGGCACGCGGCCAGCGGATCGGGATAGGCAACTGCGAGGAGAAGAACTACCGCACCATCGCCGCAGTGTGCATCTCCGACGGCCACGTCGCCATCGCCAAGACGCCGCTGGACATAAACCTCTGCAAGCAGCTCAACATCATGCTTTCGGATATAGGCATACCTCTGGAGTCAATCATAATGGACCCGGATACAGGGGCACTGGGATACGGGCTCGAATACGCCTACTCGATTCGTGAGCGCGTGCGGCTGGCCGCGCTGGGCGGAGATGCCATGACGGCTCTGCCCATCATCTGCCATGCCGGCGCGGAGGCCTGGCGGCAGAAGGAAGCCAAGGCGAGCGAAGGAGTCCCCCCGGGCTGGGGCAGCGCAGCGGAACGCGGTATCCTCTGGGAAGAGATCACTGCCATCGCCCTCATCAACGCTGGCAGCGACATAGTCTCTATGTACCACCCCAAGTCAGTGGAACGCATCAAGGCCACTATTGCGAAGCTGATGGGGAAATAGAGGAAAGGAGACGGGAACAATGGCACTTACAGGCATCCAAATCTACAAATACCTGCCCAAAACAAACTGCAAGGAATGTAACCAGCCCACGTGCCTTGCCTTTGCGATGAAGCTCGCCGCGAGCCAGGCCGACCTTTCGGCCTGCAAGTATGTAACGGACGAGGCGAAGAAGGCGCTGGCGGCAGCGTCCAAGCCGCCGATCCGGCTGGTCACCGTGGGGGCCGGAGACAAGAAGCTCGAGGTGGGCAACGAGACCGTCATGTTCCGCCACGAGAAGACCTTCGTCCATCGCCCCGGGCTCGTGGTGAGGGTCAGGGACACCGCGCCCGCAGCCGACGTGGAGAAGACCGTCAAAGAGGTCAGTGGCTACAAGGTCGACCGCGTGGGCATGACCTTCGGCATTGATGGCATCGCCATTCAGAACGCCTCCGGCAAGGCCGACGCTTTCGCCAAGGCCGTTGAGGCAGTTGCCTCCAAGGCCGACCTGCCGCTGGTCTTGATGGCCACGGACCCCGCCGCCATGGGCGCGGCTCTGGACAAGGTCGGCAAGGCCAGGCCGGCCATCTACGCCGCAACCAAGGACAACATCGACCAGATGATCGAGCTGGCCAAGAAGTACGCCTGTCCTCTGGCCGTTCGCAGTTCGGACGGCCTGAATGAGTTGTCCGAGCTCACCGAGAAAGCGGCCAAGGCCGGCGTGGAAGACCTCATCCTCGACCCGGGCTTTCGTGGCTTCGGCGACACCCTGGTCGGCCTGACCCAGATGCGCAGGCTGGCGCTCGCCAAGCGCTTCGAGCCCCTGGGGTACCCGGTCATTACCTTCCCCGGCGAGGGTGCGGCGTCACCGGATGAGGAAGCTGTGCTGGCGGCTCAGCAGGTCGCGAAGTACGGCGGCATCATCGTTCTGGACAACTTCTCGCCCGCCGCGGCCTACGCTCTGATCACATTGCGGCTCAACATCTACACCGATCCTCAGAAGCCGATACAGATGAAGCCGGGCACGTACCAGATCCTCGAGCCCAAGCCAACGAGCCCGCTTTGCGTAACGACCAATTTCTCCCTGACCTACTTCTCCATCGCCGGAGAGCTCGAGGCGGCGGGCTGGGCATCGTGGCTAGTGGTCTGCGATACCGAAGGCTTGTCGGTTCTCACCGCGTGGTCCGCGGGCAAGTTCGATGCCGAGAAGATCGCGAAGACAATCAAGGCACAGAACATAGCCGAGAAGATTGGCCACAAGAACCTGATCATCCCCGGCGGTGTGGCCGTGCTCAGGGGCGAACTCGAAGAGGAGCTGCCGGAGTGGAAGATCATGGTTGGGCCGCGCGAGGCCATGGCAGTCGGCGGCTACCTCAAGGAGAACTGGAAGACCTAAGAGCGCATAATGAAAGGGGCAGGCCGGACGTTCATCGCCCTTCTGCCCCTTCAGCGGTCATTCCCGACACATTGGGCCATAGGGGCGCGCGGCCTGCGCCCGGAGACAGGGGAGTCCAGAGGGGCAGAGCCCCTTTGGCAGGGGTCTGGGGGTGTCCCCCGGGTTCACAGTCCCCCAAGACTGGGGGACACAGGGGGTTGAAGACCAACTGGCAGACGACATCGCTGCTAGAGACTCGACATAGTGGGCTTGATGAACACAGACGCCAGCCTTCAAGTAGCCTGAGAAGGAGGAGCACATGATCTGCATTGGCGAATCCATCCACATCATTTCGCAGAACGTGAGAACCGCTGTTGAGAAGCGCGACAAGGCCGTCATCCAGGGTCTGGCCAGGGACCAGGCCGCCAAAGGGGCGACCTACCTGGACCTCAATATCGGCCCACAGAAGAAGGCTGGGCACGAAGTGATGCCCTGGATCGTGCAGGCCGTCCAGGAAGTCACCGACCTCCCCCTGTCGCTGGACACCACCAACGCGGTCGCCATGGAGGCCGGGCTCAAGGTCTGCAAGAAGACTCCGCTCATCAACAGCACCGACTCCACGTCGCAGCGCCTCACGGCGCTCATGCCGCTGGCCGCCAAGTACAACGCCAACATCATCGCACTGACCTACGCCGGAGGTGGGCTGCCCACCACCGCCGATGCCCGCTGCGAACTCGCCGCCGAGCGTATCTTCCCTGCCGCCGCCGAGAACAGCATTCCAACGAATAGAATCTTCCTTGACCCTCTAGTTCTGACCATCAACGGCAACCAGGACCAGGCGCAGCATACCATCAATGCGGTCAGGTTCTTCAAGCAGATGGCGGACCCTGCGCCCCTGACCACCTGCGGGATGTCAAACGTGTCGAACTCCTGCCCCGCCGAGATACGGCCTCTGCTCAACCGCGTGTTCCTGGTGATGATGATGGGGGCCGGGCTGGACTCCGCCATCATAGACTGCCTCGACCACGAGATAAT
>CAZBET010000019.1:0-14246 GCA_964490995.1 uncultured Dehalococcoidia bacterium | reverse complement strand
GGGACCGCCATCACCACCGGGTAGAGAGTCATCGAATCGCTCAGGGCTTCGCGACCTTCTCGACAATGCTCTTGTCGAAGTAGTTGATTGACATCCCGGCGTCCACGACGATGCCCTGCGCGTTGACCCCACTGGACCGCGGGCTCAGGAGGAATGCCGCCGCGTTGGCGACTTCCTTCGTCTCGAGATTCCGTTTGCGCAGGGTCACCTTCTCGGCGTACAGGTAATAGTCAATGTAACCCGGAATTCCGGCGGACGCGGACGTCCTCAGTAGCCCGGCATTGACCGAATTGAACCTGACCTGAGAGAAGGTACTGAAGGACTTGGCCAGGAAGCAGACAGTCGAATCCAGGGCAGCCTTGACCGGCGACATGTAGCCGTACGGTTCGGCCGCCATCTTGTTCGATGAGATCGAGATGGTGACTACCGATGCCTTCTCGTCTAGCAGATTCTTGAAGGCGTTGGCGATGGCCAGCAGCGAATAGCATGATATGTCGACGGCTTGCAGGAAGTCCTTTCGCTTCACTTCGTGGAAAGGTTTGATACCACCTTCGTAGTTGGCATAGGCGATGGAGTGGACAAGGCCGTCGAACTTGGAGTGCTTCTGGCCGATCTCTCCCGCCACCCTTTCGATATCGCGTTCCTTCTCGACGTCGCAGACATAGATGTCCGCACCTGGAAAGAGCTTGGAGACGCCCTCCTTCTTCTCCTGGGACTGGACGACATGGACCACCTCCGCCCCGGCCTCGGAGAGGACTTGCCAGATGGCGTAGGCCACGCTCTTCTTGTTGGCTACCCCGAAGATGAGAAACCTCTTGCCCGCAACCTCCAGAAAATCCATAGACACTTCCTTTCGACTTGGTGACGTGGCCCGAGAGCCCCCAACAGCTCTTCTGTCAACCACGTCAAACGTGTTGAGAACCAGAGTAGGTCGGAGAGAACGCTCGAGACCACAAGAGATCAAGGCGGTACTCCCCAAACGGCGTTCCACGCAAGCCCGTTCGTGGTGAGCCTGTCGAACCATGAACGGGCCCTTCGACAAGCTCAGGGCGAACGGGGGATAGACCCATCTTCGTGCCTATGACAATGTCACGCCGCAGAGTGTTCTCCTCCTAGGTCTCGGCCTTGACCAGGCTGACCGCGAACTCGACGGTCACCACCGTCTTGCCCGCCACGGACGCTTTGCCCTTCAAGAAGAAGGCATTGCTCACCTTTTCCACCAACTCCGCCTCCATCTCCAGCAGAGCGCCCGGCTTGACCATATTCTTGAACTTGGCGTTGGTGACCCGCGTCAGCACCGGCGTGCCCTCGCCAATGTCACCAACAACGCGTGAAAGCAGAATGGCGCCAGTCTGAAAGACCGCCTCGCAGATCAAGACTCCGGGCATTATCGGATTCCCGGGGTAGTGCCCCTTGAAGAACGGCTCCTCGGCGCTGATCTGCTTCGTCGTCCTTATCCTGGCATCAGTCACCTCAACGACCCTGTCGACGAGCAGGAACGGCGGACGGTGCGGTATCGCCTTCAGGACCTCTTCCATCTACAGACCTCCAGTGACCTCGAGGGTGCAGCCGTTGACATACGAAGCATCCCGGGAGGCGAGAAAGAGCACACAGGCCGCAACCTCTTCGGGCTTGCCAAACCTTCTCACCGGTATCTGGGCTATGTACGAATCACGCAGCTCTTTGGGCAGGTCTTGAATCAACTCGGTGGCGATGAAGCCCGGAGAGACGCAGTTGACCGTAATGCCCCGGCGGGCCACCTCTTTCGAAAGCGTCCTCGTCAGTGCCACCATGCCCGCCTTCGAAGCGGCGTAGTTCGCCTGTCCCTCAAAGCCGTACTTACCGGAAGGAGAGGTGATGTTGATGATCCGCCCATACCGCTTGCGCATCAGGCTCATGACAGCGAACTTGCACATGAAGAAGACGCCGCTCAGGTTGACATCCAGCACATCATGCCACTCCTGCTCCTTCATCATGGCCAGGACGGCGTCCTTCCGTATGCCCGCGTTGTTGACCAGCACCTCGAAGCCCTGATAGTCCTTGTCGATGTGTTCGAAGAGCTTCTCAACCTCCCCATACTTGGATACGTCGCATTTCCTGACGTCAATGTTCTGAGCGAGAGCGCTGTTGTCCTGCTTGAATTGCGAAGCGGCCGCCTCGTTGGAGGAGTATGTCACGATGACCCGTGCCCCCGCTTTCAGGAAGGCCTCCGCGACACCTCTGCCTATCCCCCTCGTGCCACCCGTGACAATGGCGGTCTGCCCGGTGAAGTCATACATGTGCTGCCTCCACGAGAGCGAAGTCAGGAACGCAGGAACTTGTCCACATTGTTCGCGACCATCACGCCGTAGTTCGCTGCGCCCAGCCAGCCGGACATGATGATGCCCACTGAACCGGTATGGAAAAGGCCGGGAAGGGCCTCAGGGAGCCCCATGCTCACCTTCAGCCCCTCGAACTTCGTGCCGAAGGACGCCCCCTGCTCATGGAGAACGTACCGTTGGAACGTCCGGGGCGTAGCGGCTTCCACCCAATCGACCTTCTGCCGCACGCCCGGAACATACTTCTCCAGGCCGTCGAGCGTTGACTCGATGAGTTGCTGTTTGGAGGAACGGTACTCCTCGTCGGAGAGGTAGCCCCAGTCCTCGTAGTTGGCGTTGGTTGAGGCGACGATGGAGTACATATCGGTCCCGGGGCGGGTATCCGGATAGTAAACGGAGTAGGTACGGCTGGTAACGTTCTTGCTACGCAGCTTGACTGAATCGAACCTGTCGGCTGTTGAGGTGAAAAGAAGGTCTCCGATGTAGTCGATCTTCTCGCCTTTCCTGATGCCGATGTAGACCTGGCAACTGCTGTTGTTGAGACGCACCTTCCCCACCTGCTCGACGAACTTCGCGGGAAACTCCTCATCCCCAACAAGCTTGTGAATGGTCGACAACAGGTTCCCGTTGGACACGGCAGAGCGGCACTTGATCGTCTTGCCGTTCGCCACCACGCCTGATACTCTGCCGCCCTTGACGGCAATTCTCTCGACCAGGCATCTCGTCCGGATGTCCACGCCGTTCTTGGTCAGCTCGGTCTGCATGGCCCCGATGAACTTGTCCGTTCCGCCCCGGACGGTGTAGACGCCTTTGCTCATGAAGTTGGAGAACACTATGCCATAGGTTATCGCAGGGTCGTCCAGCGTTGAGCCGTTGGCATAAGCGATCGGCTCCATCAACAGCCGCCAAACATCGTCCCGGCCGGGGAAGAAACGCTGAAACAGTTCCCTGGCGGTCATAGTCTGATCGTCATAGAAGTTCATGCCCCGGGCAGCATCGAAGAAGCCCTCGATGTTCTCTCTGGCGATGCCGAAGCGTTCCTGAAGGACCCGCGTGAAGTCCTCCCTGTCGAAGGTTGTGGTGAAGGAGAACTGGGGGTTGTCGAACCTTATTCCCTTGAGCTGAACAATCATGTTGGCGATTTCCGGCGACCAGTACTTCCGGCAGCTCTTGACCATGCCGATTGGGAAACCGTGCAGGGAGACATCGAAGATATGTCCACCCTTGCGCTTGAACCAGGCGGCAAGGCCGCCAAGCTGATGGTGCTGCTCCAGAAGCAGCACGGAGTAGCCGTTTCGCCCCAGGATATTGGCACAGGTCAGCCCGGCCAGTCCGCTGCCGATCACCACGGAATCATACTGCGGCTTCAGGTCGCTGTGCCAATCGCTCATGGTCAGGTCTCCTCTCGCCTATCCCTTCTGGAGCACGTGGAGATTTGCCATGGAGATGCCGCTGAGCATCGCGCCGACGATTCCCAGAAACCCCTGGTCCGTGCCGCAGATGAACAGGTTGTTCAGGTGAGTCCTGCCCGTCTTCGTCTTGTTCGGAGTCCCGTATACCGCCCCGTTCAGGTGGCCGGTGAACCGCTGGATAGTCTTGGGTGTGAACACGTCCGAATAAACGATTGAGCCGCGAAAGTCTGGGACGAATTCTACTACTTTTCTGAGCGTGGTTTCAAGCCAGAGCGCTTTCTGAGCCTTGTACTCCTCGGGCGGCAGGCTGTTCCACAGGTCGAAACTGGCCATGTTGGTGACTCTGATAAGCGCTTCGGGCAGCGGGCTATCGAAGTGGAAGTTATTGGGGCAGCATATAACGCCGCTGGAGACGTCCACCGGCCCATCGCACTTCCTGTAATTGAACCTGTCCGAGCTGTTGAAGAAGATGATCGTGGTGTCATACCCCATCTCGGCCAGTTCCCTGTTCAAGACCATGATGAACTCGACAAAGGAAAGCTGACCGACTTCGTACTTGAATCTCACGGGGTCGTAGTCAGACAGCAGCCTCATGGTCTCCACATAGCCTGCTGACGAAATGACGCAGTTGGCGGTGAGCACCTCACCGCTATCCAGCACTATCGATTCCACCTTGCCGCCCGCAACCTCCATTCTCTGTACGCCGCACCGCAGCCTCAGTTCGCCTCCGCTCTCCTGGTATCTGTTGACCAGCACATCGAGTATCTGCCGGACCCCTCCCTGAGGCCTGGCGAAACCCTCGACGAAGATACTGTTGAACAT
Organism: uncultured Dehalococcoidia bacterium; assembly: GCA_964490995.1. Classification (GTDB taxonomy): domain Bacteria; phylum Chloroflexota; class Dehalococcoidia; order SZUA-161; family SZUA-161; genus CAZBET01. The sequence goes on along the minus strand of CAZBET010000019.1, from coordinate 9,694 downwards.
GATGACGAACTGGCCGAATTCCATGTCGTTTTCCTGGGCGTTGCCGTAGAACATCAGCGGGCACAACAGCATTTCGATAAGCAGGGGGTCGGTGATGATAGAGTTCAGGAGGTCTCGCGCTGATCCCGGCTTCGCATCCAGGGACAATGCATCGTACTCGGAGACGGTCTTGACCAGCTTCTGGAAATTGTCTGCCTGACGCGGGAAGTTCTCGACTACCTCCTGAACAAAGAAGCCGAAATCGTTGTTGAACCTGAGAGACTTTCCGGGGAACCTGACAACCGACATCCGCTGCGGGCAGAGGCCGAAGTCCTCGACTTTGAGCTTGAGCTGCCTCAGCAGCTTGGGCAGCGGCGTGGACTTGGTGCCCCTGGGCACGTAGTTGGTCATCGCGTGCAGGCCGACATCGAAATTGTGGCCGTCGCGGCTGTAGTACGAGTTCAGCCCGCCGACGCGGTGATGCCTTTCGAGGATACAGACCTTCTTGCCGTAGTAGGCCAGCCTGATGCCGGCGGCGAGACCGGACATTCCCGCGCCGATTATGAGGACATCGTATTTCACGGGCAGTCTCAGAAAAAGGCTTTCTCCCCTCGCGAGCCAGGGGAGAAAGCGACGCCAACCCTTCGGTTCTTCGGCAGGATTGAGGGAGATCACATATCCCAGCTCGCTCAGGCTCGCGGGCTAGACATCCTTCATGAGCGGCTCAAGATAGGCCACGCAACCGTCCATCGTGGCGAACTTGGGATAATCGTCCTCCGGCACAATGATGCCATAGCGTTTCCGCAACTCCATGATCATATCCAGGAAGTCCATCGAGTCCATCTCGATCTGGTCCCTGATGCGGACATCTCCCTTCAGGTTGCTCACGTCCTCATCGGGCAGGATCTCGTGGATGACCTGCACAATCATGGCCCTGATGTCGTCCGCTTTCATGAGTTCTTTCCTTTCAGTCCTAACTGGATGGCCAGGTCACTGCTACTGCTCAAATCTCCTGACGATGACAACGCAATTGAGTCCAATCATCCCGAAGGAGTTGTTCAGGACGTAGTCAACCCTGTCCTTCTGTCTCGGCTGGTTGATTATCAGGTTGGGCAAAGCACAATCGGGATCGAGGTTGTCCACGTTTATCGTCTGGTGAACAATGTGGTCTTCGAAAGACGGCAGGTTGCCCACTAGCTCGAGCGCACCGGCAGCACCCATTGTATGGCCGATATAGCTCTTGGTATTGTTGACGTACGCGTCTGAACAGTCACCAAAGACCTCTCTGATCGCCTGGCATTCCACCTTGTCCCCTTCCGCTGTGCCAGTCGCGTGCGTATTGATTATGTCTATGTCAGCAGGCGATATGCGAGCCCTCTTCATAGCAAGCCTCATGCACTCAGCCTGCCCCTGCGCACAGGGAAGAACGAAATCAAACGCATCGGAGTTGATTGCATACCCGACGATCTCACCGTATATCTTCGCGCCCCTCTTGACCGCGTCCTCCAGTCTCTCCAGAACGCAAACGCACCCGCCTTCCGAACACACCACGCCGTTCCGGTCTTTGTCGAAAGGCCGGCACGCCTTCCGGGGGTCAGGATGGCTGGCCAGCGCACGTTCCTGTCTGAAGGTGAGAAAGACGCCGAATCCGTGGATGACCTCCGAGACCCCGCCGGCCAGCGCCAGGTCCACCTCACCCAGCACCAGCATCTGCATCCCATGTACGAGCCCGATATTGCCTGCGGCGCAGGCGCCGCCAAGCGTGTAGTGCGGCCCGGTGATACCCGTGTTCAGAGTCACTTCACCCGCGGGGTTGTTGGACACACTCTTGGGGTTCATGTGGTGCGACCAGAGGTCTAGATTGTAGTTGTTCTGGGTGAAGTTGTAGATTTCGTTCTCGGTTTGGACGTTGCCGTGTTCCGTGATCCCAACGTAGACGCCGACTCTCGACCTGTCGCACTCAGCGAGATCGATACCGGCGTCTGCCATAGCCTCACGAGCGGAGTAAATGGCAAAGGACCCCGCCCTCGTGCCCCGGCGCACGTCCTTCTTCTTCTGATATCTCAGCGGATCGAAATGGCATACTCCCGCGATAACCTCACCCATATAGTGGGTTTCTATCTTCTCGATTCCCGATTTGCCATCGAGCAGATTGCGCCGGAATTCCTCCAGGCTGTCACCATTCGGCGCCGACAGACCGATCCCCGTTATGACAACTCGTGCCTTGCCATTCATCTCAACAGGTCTGCCGTTTTGCACTCGCGTTTCCGAACTACCACTCCAGCCCCAGCATGACAGAACACAGACCGCTTCCACCAGCAGCCATCAGAACCTTGTCGCCTGGATTGACACGGCCCTCGTCGATCCCTATGGCCAGCGACAGCGGAAGAGCGCAAGAACCAACGTTTCCCAGATAATCGACGGTTGAGAACCCCTTGGACTCGTCGAGCCCCAGGGTGTCAAATAGCAGTCTCCGATGAACGGCGCTGACCTGGTGGCAGAAGACTTTGTCCACGTCCGACTGGCTCCATCCTAGCTCCTGCTGGAATGCCTTCCAGGTCTCGGGCGCCAGCAACTGGCCGTTCCTCAGTATCCCCTCGTAGTCCGTACTCATGCTGGGGTGGCTGCCCTCGTCGAAGTAGCAGGTGTCAGCATCTATGCGACAAAGGCCATTGTGCTGTGACGCGGTGCGCACAGCCCCACCCAGCAGACTGTGGCCGTTCCTCGAAATAGAGGCATGGCTCAATACCACCGCCACTGACCCAGACCCCAGCGTCAGCGAGGCAAAGCAGCGCTTCAGCTTCTCCCTCGTGACGTCCGGGTCTTTGATGAGGTCATCGATCGTCCTGTCAATGAGCCGCATGCTGCCCTCCGTGCCAACCACTATCCCCGCCGTCACCTGGCCCAGTTCAATCATGTTCGCCAGTGCTATCATACCGTTGACGAAGCCCACACATGCGTTCGAGATGTCAAAGATGGTAGCCGTGGGAGGGAGCCCCAGAGAATCATGCACCACAGTCGCCGTGGCCGGCTCCAAGAAATCGCGGCACACGGAAGTGTGCAACAGACATCCAATGTTGGCCTTGGCAATGCCTGATCTGGCAATCGCCTTGGCTGCCGCTTTCGCACTCGCCTGACTGGGCGAAGTGCTATCGTCCCAATAGCGCCTCTCGCGAATACCGGTCATCATTTCGAAGCGCCCATACGAGAGATTGAGTCTCTGATACACAGGCGCCAGTCTCTCCTCCAGGGAAAGAGATGTCACGACTTTCTCGGGAATCTCGTACCCAAAACCCTCGACGTGTACCTTCCTGTACTGCATCCAACGACCCCCTTATGGACTCGCCACCGGGCCGCCGCCGCAGGGCGTTAGCGGTGGTGCGTCTTCGCTGTCTGTCTGGCCCCACGCTGCTGACCCGTGGCATCCAAGGAGACGGCAGCCGAGGACACTGCTACTCTTCCTTGCACGACTCGGTCTGCCCCTTCCGCACCAATGTCGGGATGTGGAACCTCGCCTTGACCCAGGACCACCTCTCGGCGGACTCGGGGGGAATCACGCTGTCTGGAATGTACTTCCCCACCCCCGCCAGCAGCGCACAGATCTTCCTCGAATTCGCCACCGCATCCGGCACGTATTCGTCAGCCCTGAAGATGAGGTACGAGAGGACGCTGCGAGGAACATACTTCTTGACATCCTCGACTGTGCGGTCAATCTCCCCGGGTGACACACGTTTGTCCAGCGCATTCAGGTAGCGAAGCAGAGTCTCGTCTGACACGTACCTGTCTACCATCCTTGCCTCGATTGAGAGCACCCTTTTCGAGATGAGCTTGTCCAAGCTGGAAGTCCTGCTTGCCAACGACATCTTCACACCTCCAACACAACTATGAGGAAGCGATAGCCCTCACCACGGCAAGTGTGATTTACTAATATCGCACCTTTTCCCCACTCTGTCAACAGCCTGGACTAGCCCGAGAATAGCGATTCGGCTTCCGCTAGGTTCGTCCGAAGGGTGAATGGAACTCAAAGGGATTCCTTCCTGTGTCATTCCCGCGGAAGCAGGAATCCAAACCTACCCGTACAAAGACCCTGGATTCCCGCCTGCGCGGGAATGACATGCTGACTTCAGTGGTCCATTTCAAACGCCGTTTTTGGGACCAGAACCACAATTGCCTTTTCCTATCAATCACAGACGACGAGGAGTCGCCACGAGACAATCGCTCGTAGAACCGAAGTTGGCCGAACGCCTTGGGCGGGGAACCTCCCAGCCTACTTCTGGAACCTCCTGACGATGAGGACAGAGTTGATGCCCAGCATCCCGAACGAGTTCTTGAGAATGTAGTCGACTTTGTCTATCTTCCTGGGTTCGTTGATCACGAGGTTCTTGAGGGCACAGTCCGGGTCCAGACTGTCTATGTTGATCGTGGGGTGGACCGTATGGTCTTCAAATGAGGGGAGGTTGCCCACCAACTCCAGCGCCCCCGCAGCTCCCATGGCATGCCCAATGTAGCTCTTGGTGTTGTTGACGTACACGTTCGAGTCGTCGCCGAATACTTTTCTGATCGCCTGGCACTCCGCCTTATCCCCCTCACGGGTTGCAGTACCGTGCGTGCTGATAATGCCTGTTTCGCTCGCTGATACCCCAGATTTCTTGAGAGCAAGGGCCATGCATTGGGCTTGCCTCTCCGCGTTAGGCAGAATGAAGTCGGAGGCATCCGAATTGATGGCGTAGCCTGCAATCTCACCGTAGATCCGGGCCCCTCTCTTGAGTGCATCGTCAAGCCGCTCCAGAACGCAGATGCAGCCGCCTTCGGATACGACGACGCCATTTCGGTCCCTATCGAAAGGCCGGCACGCTTTCTGGGGGTCCGGATGGGAAGCCAGGGCCCCCTCATTCTTGAATGCCGCGAAAACGCCGAAGGTTCCAGGGCTCTCCGACACCCCACCGGCCAGAGCCAGGTCGACTTCACCCAGTACAAGCATCTGCACGCCCTGTATGATTCCAATGCTGCCGGCAGCGCAGGCGGCCCCCAACGTGTAGTGCGGGCCGATGATGCCCATGTTCAGGGTCACTTCACCGGCGGGGTTGTTGGCGACAGTCCTCGGGTTGTGATGGTGCGACCAGAAATCCGGGTTGTAGTCATACTGCTTGATGTTGTAGATCTCGTTCTCAGTCTCTACGTTCCCGTGCTCGGTAATCCCGACAAACACTCCGACTCTAGACTTATCAAGGTGAACCAAGTCCACTTTCGAGTCAGCGATGGCTTCATTGGCGCTGTAGATAGCGATAGACCCCGCCCGCGTTCCCCGACGCACGTCCTTCTTCTTCTGGTACTTCAATGCATCGAAATGGCACACACCGGCTATCACTTCGCCCATGTAGTGGGTTTCGATTTTTCCCACCCCGGACTTGCCCGCAAGGAGATTTTGCCGGAACTCCCCGAGACTGTTCCCGTTCGGCGCGGTCAGGCCGACACCGGTTATGACGACTCTCGTCTGATGGCTCATTGTTTCAAACGGCCTCCCGCAGAGTCACGTTAGAACAGGGCACCAATATCGCACTTTCGAGGTATTCTGTCAACGACTTCAGCTCAAAGCACAATTGACTTTCCCTCCCATCGCGGGGGCGTCAGCTCATTCGGGCCCGGGGCGCAACTGTTGCAGAGACGATGCATAGCATTCTGCCGTTCTGGTTTGTACCTTTCAGATATGAACTGGTGAAGGACCCGCCCGTGACATTCTTCACCTGGCAGAATCCCCGCTCTTGCATGAACGCTTCAATGGCTCCCTGCTCCAGTCCAAGGATGACTCGCTCTGAGGTGAGCGGCTGCCCGACCAGCCCGTAGAGCCTCCTTATCCGGTTCACCACCCCTATGCCGGTCGTCCCGTCCACAGCCGCCTTGATGAAGAAATCGAATACAATGGAACTGCCTTCGCCGGAATTCTTCACCACAAACGAAAGGGTGTCATCCAGCGCCTCAGGAGTTAGGTACGCCGTGACGCCTTCCCAGATGAATAGCGTCTTCAAGTTACGGTCGTAGCCGCACTCAAAGAGCCTCTCGCCGAGCTTCTGCCTGTTGAAATCCACTGCAACGTAGACCACGTGGTCCGGAAGAGAACCGAGAGCCTTCTTCACCTTGTGCATTTTGACCTTCTGAGTGGACGGGAAGTCCACCTCGAACACCTTGACCCCTTCCTTCAGCGTCTCGAAGCGATAGGCTCTCGAATCATAGCCAGCGCCCAAAATAACCAGTTGCCGTATCCCGTCGTCAATGCGTGAGCTCAGATAGTCGTCGATGCACCTGGTGCGACCTACCACGTAGCCCACCATGCCCGGAACGACCAACTCGGCGAACCGAACCGTGAGCCATACCAGGAGACGACTGCTGCCGATGGTTCTGTATAGCCTGCCAACGAACTCCTTGGCAAACGGGTCATAGCAGACCCTTCGGCCCTCCGGTCTCATAGACTCAGCACCTCTTATGGCTGCCGCCCCTTCCGCGGTAAAGCTCGGCTTTCCCTCTTTCATGCTTCTCGACCTCCCGCAATATGCTGGAACCCATACACGCAACGTTTCAGCAGCGAATCAGCTTCTTGACAACCCGATAGAGGGGCCAATATACTTATGCCACTCGCTTGACACCGGGTTTATCCCCGTCCTGGTGTTGAGGTTGCTTGTCAATGTCATTGCCTCTTATCAGTTCGCATTTCGCGCAGGCACCACACCTGCGCAGGAACGCCTACCCCGCCCAACTAGTACAATGCGAATAGCGGACGTTCTCACGTCTCTCAGGGTCGTTGCTGCTCCAATAGTCATGTGGCTCATACTCTCAGGGGAGACGCTTGCCGCCTACTACCTCTTCGCCGCGGCCGCAATGACTGACCTCTTGGACGGGTACTTCGCGCGTAGAAGCGCGAAGGTAGTCCAATATGGAGAAACCTTCGACGGCCTGGCAGATATCACCCTTGTCATGCTGACAACCCTCGCGGTCTTCATTCGGGGAGATGGACTGTGGCTCTTCGTCGTCGGATTGATATCATTCCTCCTCGCGGTGCCCGCGCTGAGCCTCATCTCAATCAAGAAGGGCAGGGTTTCAATACCTCACCTGCATACCAACATGCTTGCCGCCTTCGTTTACCCGGCGATCATGGCATATATCATAGGCTGGCACTACTCGCTGCCGCTTCTGCTCGTTGCCTTCGCGGTGGGACTGTACACTTTCAGGAATTATGTTGCTTATGTTCGAAGTGGTCTCAGGCGCCCAGACAATTAGCGGTCTGGATGCTGAGCGTGGCGTTTCCAGCCTTCACATGATCGTGGCGGCTTGCGTCGGCGCGTCTTTTGCAGCGCCCGTCTTCTTGAGAGCCGCCAAGGCCCTCCTCAACCGTCGCTTTCGGCATGACAGCAGCGTCCGCAAGGATTCCGTGGGCGGTAATTGACCGCGCCCGCCGAGGTCGAACGGCTGCGGCATCCTTGTCCAAAACCACTTACCACGGGTCAGCGCTTTCCTGCCTTCTCCTCTCGACCCATTCCCGTGCTCTCTCCAAATCGGCCAGGGTGTCAATTTCCATGCAGAACTCCTCAGCATAGAGCGGCCGGAGCAGAACCTCGTCGGATATCTCGTTCAAGGCATCTTCAGCGTAGCAGCCCGTCCTGCCCCGCCTGACGAAATCCCCGATGCGGTCGAGCCAGCGCAGGAAGTCCCTCTTCGAGAACCTGTAGACCGGCGCGCAGAAGAACGCGTCGGGACCGTGCAGATTCACGCCGATCCCAGTCACCCTGTCGTTCTTGATGATGGCCTTGAAGTCCTTCTCCGGCGAGGCCACACACCGGTTTACGAGCACCCGGTTTCCGGTCGCCCCGAGGAGCCTGCTGACAATCGCACTTTCGAAGATGAGGTCGCCATGCGACAGGATCACGTCATCATTGATGAGACCTCTCGTGAGCCAGAGGGTGTAGATATAGTTGGTGGCCACATAGTCCGGGTTATGAACGAACTGCACGCTGACGGAGCGGTTCGCTTTGACGTGCGCTTCAAGCTTCTCTCTGAGATGACCCGTCGTCACCACGATATCACGAACGCCGTGCCTCGCAAGACACTCCACCTGATAGTCGATGATGGCCTTTCCTCCAACCTCGACCAGGGCTTTCGGCATGTCATTCGTTAGAGGCTGGAGCCGTCTTCCTATGCCAGAGGCAAGTATTATGCCTTTCATGGTCGAGACAAGCGCCCCCCAGGAGCCTGTCCAAGTAATCGGAATTCCCTTCTCATCTTCTCAAACATCCCCAAGACGTCCCCAAACGTGACCTGAACCGGGTTGTTTGAGAGATGCCGCTCGTCAGCCATTACCTCTCCAGCCATCTCTTCGATATCCCAGCTTGGGTCCCATGCGGGCTCTATCATGCTCACCAACGCTCGCAGACGTTCAGCCAGGGCGAAGTCTGACCTGTTGAACTCAAGCGCGTGGGGCAGAACCATCGCTACCGCCTCGCCGTGCGGAACCCCGCGGTTGGACAGCGGATAGGACAGCGCATGCCCGAGGGTGGTTCCGGCGTTGGCGAAGGCCATCCCAGCCATGAGACTGCCGAGGGACAGACTGTCCATCGCTCCGCCGTCGCCTGCCACCGCCTGCTGCAAGTTGTCCTTGATCAGGTCGTAGGCCGCCTGAGCCAGCGTCCTGGAGATGGGATTCCTGCGCCTCGACTCGCAGCATTCCACCGCGTGCGCCAGAGCATCCATCCCTGAGCCCGCGGCCACCCGCTTCGACATTGTCCTGCTCAGGTCTGGATCAACAATCGCCACGTCCGGGGTCAGCTTCGGGTCCAGAAATGACTGCTTCCTGCCACCCACCTTGAGCACAGATACATGTGTGACCTCGCTGCCCGTGCCGGCGGTGGTAGGCACCATCATCTTCGGCAACGAGAGGTCGGCCGCTGCTTTCTTCGCCACGTCCATGGCGCTCCCCCCGCCCAGGCCGATTACCAGATCGATTCCCTTCTCACAGGCAACCGCGACGCAGCGATTCACATCTTCAGTTGAGGGCTCCGGGCTTACGCCGGCAAAGACTTCAAGCACGAGTTCCTGCTTTCGCAGCGAAGCCGCTGCCCTCTTCAAATGGGCTCTGCCGGGCATCCCCGCGCTGGTGACGACGAGGACCTTGCTGCCCCCAAGCCTCTTGGCCTCCCCACCGATCCCCTCGACGGAGCCGGCGCCGAAGATGACCCGCTGGGGCAGGATGAAGCTGAAACTCATGGGCACGGTCTCAGGTCTCCTCACTGCGGTAGCCCTCTGATCGAGACCTGAAACCGGTTCCTTATCTCCTCCGGCGAGTGGGTAACCCTCGCTATCCCCGCGACGCTGCCCTTCTCGACCTTGACCAGAACAAATGCCGGCCCTTGCCCCCGCAGCTTCCGGATAGCACCACGCAATTCCTCCTCCGATTCCGGCCTCGCGACAAGGCGATATGCCGCAGCCCGCGCCACCCCCTCCAATCTTATTGTACCTGATACGGTCGGCTGGCCCCCTGTTGAATCATGCGCCTCATTGTCGACGACGACCTGAGCCAGATTCCTCGGCGCGAAGTGCCCTATGGTTGCCATGGAGCCCATATTCATCAGCACATTGCCGTCGCCTTCTATCACCACAACCTGCCTTTTCGGAAGCGAAAGAGCCAGCCCCAGGCCTATCGATGATGCCAGACCCATCGAGCCTATCA